>NZ_JAZRJY010000090.1:0-4716 GCF_045646045.1 Methanobrevibacter sp.
GTAGCGAAAACTAATTTTTTTTATTCAAATTCTGATTTTATTAAATTTTGGTGATATTTATTAGTAAAGGACATAATAAAAATAATGACATCACCAAATAAAAAGAAATAATTAACAAAAATTAAAGAAATTAACTTTGAAAGTTAAAAAAATATATGTATCTTTGCACTGTGATTGAGAAACAAACAAGTTAATTAATAATTTATAAACTAAATAAAAAGAATTAGATATGAAAGAATCAGTTAAACTATTTTTAGAAGTTACAGAACTTGAAATGCTAAATTTGGATGAAACAACGATGTATGTTACATTTGAAAGTATTGCTGAATACTTAGGTGAAGGTGAATCAATTGAAGAGTTTTATCATACACTAACAGAGGTATGTGGCGATTATGGTTTTGAATTCGAAAAAACAAATAAAACAAACCGAATGTGGAATGCTCATGAAACTAAGAATTTTGATATTATTTTAACTAAGGTAAATTAAAAATTATTAATATTATGGAATATATAGAAATCATTAAGAGCATCAAGGATGCTGTAGTAGCGAATGGTATTGAAGTTGATTGGCATAACAAAGTAATGTGGGATGTATGCAAGAAGGAATATAAGTTCTTTATTGACGATAATGTAGAATTTTACTACAAATTTCCAAATGGTGAATATTGTACCAACTTAAATCCTTCATGGAATTTGGAAAATTTTATGTCAACATCGGATGAAGATTTGGTTGAAGAAATTAAAAAGTATTGTGAAGAATATAAGGAGGAATTGGATAGTATGATTGAATATTATAACGCTCATATAAATGGTAAATAAGATAGAACAAGTAGCAACGGATTATTTCTGTTGCTATCAAATTCATAACGATTTGGTAGCATTTGATTCAAATGAAATTGATTCGGATGTATTGTTGGAATATCACATTGAAGCAACTCAATATTTCCCTTCAATGGTTGATGATGATTGGATTGTTGACTTTATGGAAAATTGCTTGTTGAGACCATCTAATAATACTGATTGGACTGATGAAGATTTCAACCAAATTGTTGTTTTTAGAATAAAAAATGTATAAATAATATTTACATTTATTTGTTTTTTAAAAATAATTTATGTATCTTTGCGATGTGATTAGGGTTGGTTTTTTAAACATTCATTTTATAATTAATTATTATTTCGCCCATTGGAAGGAAGGGTTATATTCCTTCCATAAATTTTAAACAAAAACTAAATATATGAGTAACGAAGAAAAGAAATTTATCGAACAGTATTTCAAGTTGGAAAAGAGTTTGCAATTTGAAGTAAGACAAAGAATGCAAATTATATATGCTATTCAAGATAGGAATTTTTATGTTCCAGTAATTCTTAATAACTTTGTAAGTAAAACAGAAAAAGAGGTTTTTCTGAAAATGGTTAAAAAGAATGCAAATAAGATTAATACTTACTTAGGATATAAAGATTGGGATATTATTTCAGATTCTAAATTGGATGAATTGATTGAAGAATATTTCAATGAAAATCCTGAACTTGAACAAGTATATAGAACTACTGATGACGGAATGCCGTTTTAATGATGAACCTAAATACCAATTATATATAGAAGATATAACGTCTGGGAAATGTTATATTATATTGATTTAAAAGTTTACTCCAACTGAAACTAATTATGGTTGTAAAAATGATTAGTCATTCCTTATTGCGAGTTAAGGAACAACTGTATTAATATGATAAAAAAATCTTTTGTAGGTTAAATTATTAATTAATACTATCTCAAAATAATGAAATCTTATTAATGTTTTGATAGATATAATTCTATTAAAATATCCCATTGAACTGTTGAAGTTATGTAGAGCGATACTACCAATGGGAACATAGTTATAATTCTTACTCATATTAATAATTTTTTATTTATTTAGTTGTTTAGATGATGGGGATGACAATTCGGTCATCCCCTTTTTCGTTTACTTTTATATCTGACACTTACCATCAAGTTAATGGTCTCATCCAAGAATTTTATTTCTTTTGTCTTAATATTATAACTGAAATAATAGTTGAGACCAAACACAGATTCTATATTCAAATTCAGGATATTACCATCTTTTGTTAGTATAATTTTATTTACACATAAATCAATCACTTTTTTAATCTCAACATCATCATTCAAATGGGATATATCAATAAGACTTATTTTAAACCATTCCTGGGCGTTTTTAAGTGCTTGTAGTATATTTGTATTACTTTCCTCTAAAAGTCGCTTAGAATCGCTTAAAATGCCTTTATTCTTGATATTCTCACTTTCCAATGCTTCAAATTCATCGTCATCAATCTTTCCTTTAATGTAAAGGTTTTTTATTCGTTGAAGTTCATTATTTAACTCCAAATCTTTTTTGTTAATTGTTGTTAATTTTTCATTATTGATGGTTAACTGTTCTCTTAATTGTTCCTCTCGTTCAGAAGTGTTATTCATTACATAAATAGGGTATATCATAGTCCTAACACAATACCATACTATGCTATCTGCCACATTAATATTAATTGCAATATATGGATATGGTTGTTGTACCCAGTATGCAACATCTGTAACAGATGCAATCAGATTAGCGTTTTCCTGCGATTTAAGCAACGATTTGCAATAGTAGATATTATCTGTTGTTCTAGGCAGAGTTTTAGCATTAGCGAGTTTATTTCTTGCTTTATCAATCCAATCTTTAGGTATGGTTGCTGGATATATGTGTGGCATCTTCTTACTGTAAATTGATGCTTCACCACAAAAGGCATAGTTACATAATATGCACTTTAACCAAGTCTGGGCACTTCTTAAATGTTGGGTTGGTGATATACCTCTTTCCATCATTTCCTTTGCCAATTGTCTTAGTGTTATATCTGTTGTGTTATACCGATTGAACAAGTATTTCACAAATTCTATCTGTTCGTCATCTGGAATTATATAACCATCTTTATCAGTCTTATAACCAAACACTAATTTACCATTGACACACTTACCTTTTTTAACCCAATACTCTTTACCTCTTTTACTTCTCATCTTAGTCTGCTTTGCTTCATTTTCTGCAAAATAACCATAAATTGAAAAGAGCAAATCACACTGTTCATTTAGTGTTCCATCTTGGTTCAATAACTGGTATTTTTTATCATACACATAAAGGTTTACTTGGTTTTCAATAAACCATTCCTTCATGCTGTGTAGGACATTTTGTTTTCTTGCCAATCGGGAAATCTCATACACAATACACCCTTTAATATTGGAGTTATTATATACCATTTCCTTTAGGGTATTTAAACCATTTCTTTCTTCTTCACTTAACTTAACAGCACTTTCTTTATCATTGATAATGTGGTAATTATCAAATCCCAACTGTTGTGAATACTGGATTAATTCACCTTTTTGTTGTTCATAGTCTTGTTGGTTGGTGGACACTCTAAGTAATAGGATAACTTCTTTCATAACATTAATTTTTTGCAAATATAAGCAATACAATTTAATATACCAAATTCTCAATAGCAACTTTACATTAAATGGTATAAAAAAAGGTGATAGAACGCTTTCTACCACCTTTAAGGACATAATTTAGGAAACCTTTGGTTTATAATGTATATTTTCTCAATTCCCAGTAATATGCTTCATCATCCATAACCTTATCACCATCCATCAATAATTCCCAATCACCTTCTTCAAAGCATAATTCTTCAATGAAATACTTTTTGCATTTTCTGATTGATGTAAAAGGAATAATCCAAGGTTCATAGTTATGACAAATCAATATATATAATTTCTTTTCCATAATTATTTAATTGTTCGTTTCCAAAGGAAAAAATTAATATTCTCATCACTATAATAGGTATCAAGATGATTATTTCTAACCAACCAATTTAATTCATTATCCCAATCTTCTTTAGTCCAATCAGAAGTATCAGAATATTTGGTGATATAATCTCTAATTTTTTGCTCTATATTTTCTGGAGAAAAAACAATGCATTTATCCCTATATACATCATGTAATACATATACTTCCATAATTATTATATTTTTTTTGCAAATATAATGAATTATTTTAAAACAGAAGTATCTTCATTCTCATCATTTGATATTTCTTTCACATCTGGTCTAACTTCTACTTTTCTTTCTTCCACTTCACTAATATTGAATGATAAAGGTTTTAATATTAAATCTTGCTCAATACCATTTAATCCTAGAATAGTATTAATATGACTTACTAATTTTTTTCTCATACCATTCACCAATAATTTATTGGTAAGATTGTATTGTGCTTGTAATATTGCACCTTCACTACTGAAACCAGCATCATCAATTGGTAAACCGATTAAACCTCTGGAAACTCTATGTGCTGATAATATTCTATCTGTGGTTCTATTTGTTGTATCAGCAAATAAATTAACACCTTCACTATTGGATGTAATAGGAACAAATTCTACTGGTTTATCTTCTGAATTGTTTCTGAAAGTAATGATGATATTATTAGCGTTTTCAGAACCTGTGAATGTTGCTTCGATATTCTTAATTATCATATCTCGTTCATTATCATCTGAAACCTGATTCATTGTTAATATACCACTTGGTGTGAACATATTAGTAACAGCATTTAAATCATAGTTTTTCATTTCAATATCTGTTCTGATTGCGTCTAATGCTGATACATAGTGAGGTACTGGATAATATTCATCAAATATGTTATAATT
>NZ_JAZRJY010000091.1:0-82400 GCF_045646045.1 Methanobrevibacter sp.
AAAAATAAGAAAAAATCAAGCAAAAAAATTGAAAGTTTATAATTGAACTTTATTTAAAATTAATGTAAAAAATTAGTAAAAAATTGAACTGTTATTAATAACTAATAATTTCCGCCAACACTCTGATGGTTTTTTCATCAAAAATTTTAAGACTTAGAATTAATAATGTAATTGTAGTTATATTTATTATATATTAAAAATAAAACTTAATTTATTATAGGTAATTTTAAAAGTAAGATGTGATATTAATGGGAAAATTTCTTAGAATTTTACTAGTAATTGTATTATTTATAATATTTTTTGAAGTAGGATTATTTAGTTCATATACAATTGTCACAGCTGAAGTTCCGGATGTTAAGGGGTTAATTGATATGCAGGTTGGCCAAATTACCGGATTTTTTAGTCCACAAAAGGTTAATGATGTGTTAGTTAAAGATCCAACACCGGTAAATTTCACTAACCATAAGGATGTAGCGAATAAGATGCAGCAGCTGTCGAATGTTGACGGCGTTAACGTTGATTCAATGAATGCATCAACCTATGAAGATACCAGTAAAGGTGAATTTAACATTACTATTGAAGCTTTAGGTTATGCTGCACCAAATTCAACTTCAGGACAAATTGTTATTAGTCAAAATCCTTCATATAAAGTAATAGTTACATCTGTTGCTTCATATAAGAATGGGGAACTGATAGTCGACACCAATCAAATGAAAGTAAATTCTGTATTAAAATTATTTTAGGTAAATCATGATTAATGTTATAGGAATTGGTCAAAATAGAGAAAATATGACATTAGGCGCCTTAAAGGCTATTGAAGAGTCTGATGTTATTATTGGTTATAAAAAATATATTGATCAAATTGAAGACCTTATCGAAGGAAAGGAAATTTTAAAGAAGGGAATGGGCGATGAAATAGCCAGGGCTGATGTTGCTATCCAAAAAAGTAAGGAAGGCCAGGTTGTTTCATTAATCAGTTCTGGAGATCCGGGTGTATTTGGAATGGCAAATGTATTATATCAGATACTTTCCAAATATGATGATGTTGATGTAAAAGTCTATCCCGGTGTTTCAGCTCTTAATTATACTTCATCAAAATTGGGAGCTCCTTTAAATGATTTTGCAGCTATTAGTTTAAGCAATATTCTAACTCCATTATCTGAAATAGAAAAAAAGTTAAGGTATGCTCTTGAAGCTAATTTAATCGTGGCTATTTATAACCCCATCAGTAAAACACGTAAAGAGCCATTTAGAAGATTTAAACAATGTGTTTTAGATATAAAAGGAGAAGATGCTTTAATTGGTATTGTAGATAGTACTTATGAACCTGCAAAAGAAACTATTGTTAAAGTTAAAGATTTATCAGAAGATATTGTTAACATGTCCTGTACATTAATTGTTGGAAATGATTTAACTTATATTCAAGATGATAAGTTAATAACCCCAAGAGGTTATGTAATAAGAACTCCAATTCATGAACTTTCTAGAAATCATTATGAAAAATTCTTAAATGGAGAAATTGGCCATGGTCCTAACCGTGAATGCGAATATTATCCATGCCACTGGGATGGCCAGTATTGTGATTTCTGTTATTGTCCTTTTTACCCGTGCGGTGATTCATCAACTGGCGGAGAGTGGATAAAAGGCAAAAATGTTTGGAATTGTAAAGAGTGCAACTGGCCTCACCAAAAAGAAGCCGTTGAATGTTTAAGAGGACCTATAGAAGAAATTTTAGATGAAGTTGATGATTTAAAATCTAAGAAAAAAACTTTATTAAAACTAAGAAGGGCATGCTTATTAAAAAATAATCCAAGGGATTTGTAAGAGGGATAAAATGTCGATTAAAAATCTTTTAATTGAAATGAAAAATATGTCGGAGCTAATGGTTGATTTAGCTTATTCAGCTGTTTTATTTAATAGTGTTGATGCGGCTGAAGAAGTATTGGCATTGGAAAATACTGTTAATGCAATGAATTATGAAATTAAAAAAGAATCATTAGTTGCAGCAAGAACATATGAAGATGCTGAAAAATTAACTGCATTACTTGAAATTGCTGAAGCTGCTGAAAGTATGGCTAATGCAGCAAAAGATTTAGCTGATTTAGTAATTAAAGGTATTAAACCACACCCTGTATTTAAAATGGTAATGGAAGAATCTGATAAGATGATTGCTAGAATTGGTGTGGTGGATGAATCTGATTTAACTAATAAAACTTTAGGAGAATTATTATTAGTTAATCGTACAGGAATGAGAGTTATAGCTATTAGAAGAGGAGAATCATGGATTTATGGTCCTGATAAAAATACTATGATTCTTGCAAATGATATTTTACTTTTAAAAGGAACAGATGAAGGTGCAGAACTTTTAAGAAAATTGGCATCAGCATCATGTTCATTAGAAGATATTCAAGAAGAATTAGATGACGAAGATTAAATTTAAGAGTGATATTATGATTGTGGGTAGTGATATGCATGAAAACCAAGAAGAAGATTCGCACTTCACTATCTTCATTTCAGGACTTCTTTTCAGAACATAAGTCTGTACTAAAAGAAAGTTTTATAGCTCTTTTAATTTGTGCATTAGGAGATTTATTTGCCGGAATTATCTTGGGAAACATGACCTTTTTCTTAGAAACATTTCCGGGATTACTTGTTATTATCCCTGGTGCAATTGGTATGAGGGGAAATATCTTTGGAACTTTTGCTTCAAGACTATCGACCAATTTACATATTGGTATATTATCTCCTGAATTTAAGTTTTCAGAAGATTTAAATAATAATATTATTTCATCTTTTGTTTTAACATTAGTATTATCTTTATTTTTAGCTATTATAGCTAAATTATTCTGTATTTTATTACATTATGAATCAATGTCCTTAATTGATTTTATATTTGTTAGTGTAATTGCAGGAATAATTTCTAATTTGATAATGCTTCCAATTACTATGCTGGTGTCATTTAAGAGTTTTAGTCATGGCTGGGATCCGGACAATATTACAACACCAATTATTGCTGCTTTAGGCGATTTACTCACATTGCCGGCTATCATTGTTTCAGTAATATTTTTATCATTTTTAAATACTGATGCATTTATTAAAAATATCTGTTTTGTAGTTATAATTGTTTTAGTTATCATAGCATTTATTTACGCAATTAAAAAATCTGATGAGTCTAAAAAAATTATTTTCCAATCAATTCCGATTTTACTGCTTTGCTCCGCTTTGGGTGTTTCAGCCGGTATAATATTGAACAGTTCTGTCGAAACATTGCTTACTAATCCTACTTTGCTTACATTATTACCTTTATTCTCTGGTCTTTGTGGAAGCTTAATTAGTATTTTAAGTGCTAGATTATCATCTAGTCTTCACTACGGTTTAATTGAACCTTTAACAAGACCTCAGGGTGAAAGTATTCATAACTTTTTAATTTGTTATGTTTTAGCACTTTTGATGTTTCCTTTCATTGGATTTTTGGCAGAGGATTCGACCGAGATATTGGGTTTGGTCGGTGTAGGTTTTGTTAATATAATAGCTATTTCATTAATTTCAGGCATTATTCTTTTGACAATAATGATTTTTGTAGTTTATTTCATTTCAATAAATTCATATAATCATGATTTAGACCCGGACAATATTGTTATTCCTATTTCAACAAGTTTAACAGATGCCATTTCCAGTTTAATACTTGTTTCAGTATCACTTTTATTGCTTGGAATAATTTAACTCCAAGCTCTTATGGTGAAATCACATGTTTGTGTTGTAAAATACTTATAATTTAATTTATTTTTATCAAATTCCTTTGGAACAGCGACCAATACAGCTTTTGCATCCTTCTTATTGAAGTGAATAAAAACGATAGAACTTGTATCATTTCCTTCAAACAAATTTTTTAAATCGTTGTTTAAATAAATTTCTGTATTTGTTACTTTTTTTCCATTATAACTTTTAAAGTGTGTTGTATCAATTGAATATTCGCATTGTAAGTTCTCGCTGTCATCTATCAGTAAATAATAGTCCATTTTTTTTAAATTTTTTGGAAATATTTTAAAGTAGTTACAGCTGTGGTCTTTTTGATTATGGTTATGATTACATTTTCCATCGTTTAAAAAATCACAGATTACATATTTTTTAAAAAAATCACATTTTACAACTCTTGTAACACTAAAAACATTGTTATCTTCAGTTTCAGTAGAACCTATTTTTACACTTGAAATAGATGTATCATATGCTTTCAGTTCCATATTTGAATGAAACTTATTATTGAATAGTTTTTTAGTAACCAGGTTATCGTAATCTCTTCCGAGTTCTAGGAATTTAAAGTATGAAACGCTGTTCATGACTATATTTTCCTCTTCATTGATGATTGCAAGGCCTACTCTTTTAGGTTTATAGTCTTCCCATACTATTGGAGTTCCAGGATCATTTATTAATGTATCAGCTATTTCTGAAATTGTTTTTTCAATGTCATTGTCTTCTACATTTTTTGAAATCTTTTCATGAGAGACTTCAGATGCAAGTGCAGTAATACCTAAAATCAGTAAAATGATTATTCCGACCACCACTATTTCAAGTGTAAAATTTCCTCGGTTATCCATTGCGAATCAACCCGTATTTTTTGGCATGAGAATCATCTAAAATTAAACTGTTAATGTCTAATTTGTTTAATTTTTCTCCAGTATATCTGTCATGGAAAACTACATGATCAGAACATGATACACTTTCATTTGACATAGTGTGGGTTTGAATAAAGACTTCCATTCCATAATGCGGACAAGTACCTTTTCCATCCAATCTGCATAAATAACAACTACCGTCTGCACTTTCATGAAAATAACCTTGTTTTAAACATTCACTTAGTGTATTTCCATCTCCATGATGAGAATAAGGGTCATACGGGCATTTTTTAATTGTTAAAGGTGACGTGGCTAAAAGATATGCATTATATTCCTTTACATTATGCATCCGCAAATATTGAGCCAGAGATTGAAAATAGTAAATTCTGTCCCCATGATGGTTTATATTACTTTGAATTTTAGGTAATTTTGCATAAGGGAGGGGATCATTTAAACCTTCAATTGAAGAATTGCTTTCTAAAATACCATCAAACTGTTCAGTATCTTTATCCGCTTTTACACGAACTTTAAATAATACTTTCCATGGGCTATCCGTACTTTCTACAGATATGACTTCTGATCTAATGTCAATACCATATTTTTCTTTATATTCTTTGTTAACCTCTTTTAATTTATTATTTAAGATTTTTTTTATATCTCCTCTACTGTTATGAATTATATGTGCATGATATAATTTATCTGTCTCTTCAGCTATTGAATCTCTACCTAATTGTTCTAAATTTTTATTGTAGTCTTTAATAATGTATTTGAAATTATCACTAGATATTGAGTTGATATTTTCACTTTCCATATAATTTAAACTATTTACAACAAAAATTACAATCAAAATAATTGAAACAACTAAAATTAGCGTTGTTCCAGTAATTATATTTCCTTTGTTATCTATTTTTGAGTACATGAAATAAAATTAGAATAATATTTTTTAAATTAATTTTTGAAGTGCGATTGTGTGATTTTTTTAATCCTTTATATGGTGTTTTTAATTTTTCTTATTTTTTTCAAATATTGTTTAATTCATATCCTCAAACTTTTTAAGTTAATTTTTTATATTATCACTATTAATAATTATTAATAATCAATAATTTTTTTGGAGGATACACATGTCAGATACTGTTAGAATGTGGCGTCATATACAACAGAGATATAATCTTGTTGGTTCAAAATGTAATACCTGCGGAGATGTATTTTTCCCTGCCCGTGTTGTTTGCCCAAATTGTAGAAGAAAAGGAAAATTAGAGCCATTCCAATTTTCCGGCAAAGGTAAAATTTATACTTATTCAGTTATTAGATCACCTCCAGATGATTTCAAAAAGATGGCACCATATGCTGTTGCAATCATTGAATTAGACGAAGGTGCTAAATTAACTTCACAACTTGTTGATTGTGACGTTGATAATATTGAAATTGGTGATCCTGTAGAAATGGTCTTTAGAAGAATTTCTGAAGATGGACCTGATGGTGTTATTTCTTACGGATTTAAATTTAAACCGATAAACTAATTTTGGAAATTAATACTTTCCTTAATTTTTTTCTACTTTTTTTAATAACTACTTTTATATAATATATTTAATTAATATTTATATCATGATTAGTAATAACGGAATTATACTCATTAGTCATGGTAGTAGCTTGCCTTATGGTGAGGTTACTTTTACAGAAATAAAAGATAAATTTATTGATAAAACAGGATTTGCAACAGAAGTCGGTTATATGAAAGTTTCAGAACCAAGTATTGCAGGCGCTGTTGATATTTTAAAAGATGAAATCGATGGATTAGATAAAATTATTGCACTTCCTGTTTTTTTAGCTCCGGGGATTCATACCAATATTGATATTCCTATTCTTTTAGGTTTAGACCCATTGGAAGAAGACCCAAGATGTCCTGATGGAAATTATCCGGAAAATCATTATTTATCCATTGCAGATGATGTTGATTTTGATGGTGAAATTGAATTATTGCCTCCTATTGGCCCTGATGATGATTTACTTAAATTTATTGATAAAAGAATTGAAGAGGTATTGTCCGAATCTGAATTGGATGAAGATGTTAAAACAGGAGTTTTACTCGTTTCACATGGAAGCAGATTAAAATACAATAAGGAATTTACATCAGCATTATTTGCTAAATTTGAAAAAACTACTGATTATCCATGTAATTTTGGATTTATGGAATTGGAAGAACCTAATATTCCTACCGCTATTGATACTTTACTTAGTGAAAATGAAATTGATAGATTAATTGTTATTCCGGTATTTATTGCTCCGGGAGTTCACACAACTAATGATATTCCTACAATTTTAGGCTTAAAAGAAGGTCATTCTCACGAACATCATCACCACCATGGCCACGACCACGAACATGGCCATGACCACCATCATGATTTAACAACAATTGATTTTGATGGTGAGATATTATATCCTGAGCCAATTAAGGCTGATGATATATTAATTGATATTTTAGTAAAAAAAGTTAATAATGCCTTATAATTATTAACTTATTATTTTTTTGTTAATTGAGGAAGGTATGCAAAATTTTTAATTAATTTCTATTTTTAGAAAAATTTTCTTTATTTCTTATTTATATTGATATTTTGTATTTTTTTATCTAAATAATACTAATTTAATATTTTTTGGTTAAAATATGATGTAAGCAACCACTTCCATTCGAAAATCTTTATATGTGGTCGAATTCAAATTAATAATTAGAAAACATGCATTAATATAAAAAATTATTGTATTGTTTATTTTAAATTTGTAGGACGATAAATCATGAAAAAAATAATTTTTGCATTACTTGTTTTGTCAGTTGCTTTAATTGGTATGAGTTTTGTTTCAGCATCCTCTGATGTTGATGATGTGAATGTTGATTCTGATTATGAAAACTTGGGTGATTCAGCTTCAAATAATATAAATAAACATTGGGATTTTCCGGATCCATATGATCCAGCTAATTTTCATAGAATACTTCCGAATGTTATATGGGGTCCTCACGGACCAATTGATATATGTCCACCTTCAGGTACAAATCCAGGTCCGGTAGCTTAAAATCCAAAACAATATTTAATTATTTGATGAAGTATTTTAATACTTTAAAACTTTTTTTTTTAAAAATTGAGGAATTGTCGCAAAATTTTTAATTAATTTCTATTTTTAGAAAAATTTTGTTCAATCAAATCTAGAATAATCACGCTTAAATCTCAAAATTGTAAGATAATTAGGATGTTGCATACTTGTTAAGTACATATAACCAACATCTGTTTGTGTTCTTCGCTTAATTTCAAGTGAGGATAAAAACACTCGTTAAAACTAACCTAAACAATAATATGAGGATAAGTAAATTAGTCAGGCATATCACCAAACTTACGGTTCGCTTCAGAACAGTCAATATAATCGGCTATATTTTTAATAAAATAACGCGGATGGTCTTTTGGAATCAATTTTCTCAAGTTCATGAGGTATAATCTCTTAAAACTATAAATAAAACAATTATAAAGATTTACATGGGAATAATAGATTATACTTCATATTATATAAAGTTAAAGGAAAAAATAAATAAAAAAATTTAAAAATTAATGAGTTCGTGTCCAATCCTCTAATTAATTAAACTTTAAATATTTTTAATTATAAAGTAGTAATAATAAAAAATGAGTTGTTATTATGATTGACGAAAAAACTGGAATTTTACTTTTAAGCCATGGTAGTAGATTAGAAGATGGTAAAAAAGTAATTGAAGCTTATACTAATATGTTTAAAGATGAATTTCCTAATACTGCTGTAGAATATGGATTTATGGAAATTAAAAAACCAGGAATTCCTGAATCTATTAATAAATTAACTGAAAATAATGATTTGGAAAGAATTATTGTTGTTCCTGTTTTTGTTGCCCATGGACTTCACACAAAAAGGGATATTCCCGAATTACTTAAAATTGAAAGTGATTTTAAAGAAGAAGATGCACACGGACATCATCATCACCATCACGGGCATGACCATGGTCATGGACATCATCATCACCATCATGATGAAGATGAGGAAGACTTTGAATTTGATGGTGAAATAATTTTAACTGATCCTTTAGGTATTGATACAAGATTATATGATATTATTAAGGATAGAATTTCAGAACATTTATAGATGTTCTGATAACTTTTTTTTAGAAAATTTATATATATTAGATTAGTTATAATTATATTACATTAATAAAATTTATTATGTGATATGATGAACTTTAAAAATATATTTTTTATAACAATTATTTTATTAGCTATTTTTTCAATTTCTGCTATTAGTGCAGAAGAAATAGCTGATGATAATGGTGTAGATATTATTAGTAGTGATTTAGACTCTACTGATATTGTTTCTACCGATGTTAGTAGTGATATAAGTCTAATTCAGGAAAATGGTACTGATACAGATGATGATGGAAATACTACCCAATCTTCAATTGTATCAAGTGATTTAGTAAAATATTGTAAGAACGATACACAATATGAAGCGACTTTTTTTGATGCTAGTGGAAATCCGTTAGCAAATAAAATTATTCCTATTGAGATTAATGGTGTTGAATATAATAGAACTACCGATGCAAATGGTTTAATGAGGATGTCAATCAATTTAAACCCAGGTGATTATGTTATTAAAGTTACCAATCCTGCAACCAATGAATTTGCTTTAAATAATATCACTGTTTTACCTACTTTAATTGGTAATGATGTTCGCAAATCCTTTAAAAACGCAACTCAATATTATTTATTGGTTTTAGATGGCCAAGGTAAAGCTTTACCTAATGCTGACATAACTTTCAACATCAATGGGGTAATGTATGAGCGTAAATCTAATGAATATGGTATTGCTAGACTAAATATTAATTTAAATCCGGGCAATTATGTCATATCTGCTTATAAAGAAAATGGAGAAGCAACTTCAAATAATATTACAGTTTTACCAACAATCACTGCAAATGATGTTAAAAAATATTACAGAAATGGAACTCAATATTATGCTAATTTCACAGACAGTCAAGGTAATCCTTTAGCTAATGCAACTGTATCTTTTAACATTAATGGAGTATTTTATAATAGAACAACCAATGAAAATGGTACTGCAAAATTGAATATTAATTTAAATCCAGGTAAATATATTATAACAGCAACAAATCCTGTTACAACTGAGCAAAAAGGTAATACTGTTGAGGTTTTAAGTAAAATTGTAGTTAAGAATTCTCAAACTGGTGGAAATATATCAATAGAATATAATACCAAGGCTAAATACACTGTAGTTCTTTATAATGATAATGGTACTCTAGCTAAAAATAAAAATGTATCATTTAATATTAATGGTGTATTTTATAATAGAACAAGTGATGAAAATGGAACTGCTTCTTTAACCATTAATTTAGTACCTGGAAATTATGTTATCACTTCTAATTTTGAGGGATGTCTTGTAAGTAACCTCATTAAAGTAAGAATAACTCCTGCTATTAGTGTAGTAAGTACTAAAGTTAAATATAATCAACCTATCCAATTTTATATAAAAGAGAAGAATACAGGCAATCCAATCACTGGTGACCACTATGGTGTTGTTATATTTAATGATACCTATTATGGAGCTTTACCTGATGCAAACGGTCTTGTAAGTATTGGTCAAAACCTTCCTGTAGGATTTAGAGATTTATTCTATTTCGCTGTGATGGATGACGATTATTATTCTTCAATAATGGTAGGTAATACTATAGAAATTGTTGAATAGATTTAGTTAATGTGATTTTTTCACATTAATTTTTTTTACTTTTTTTCTTAAAACTTATTTATTTTAAAATTAATACTAATATACATGGCTTTAAATGTCTCAGATATTGGTGAAAAAGAATTAATTAACTATATTTTATCTAAATCTAAGGATATTATACCAGATGACACAGCTATTACTAAATTTAGAGATACTAATCTTATTTCTACTTGTGACATGCTTATAGAATCAAAGCATTTTCCTAGGACAATGTCTTATTTTCAAATGGGTTTTAAAGCAGTCACTGTTAATGTCAGTGATCTTGCAGCAATGGGGGCCGGTCCCATTGGTTTTTTACTTTCAATAGCTTTACCTAAGGATTTGGAGGTTAATAACTTTAAAGAAATTATCGACGGAGTCATTGATGCCTGCGATTATTATAAAATACCTTTAATTGGTGGAGATACAAATGAAGCATCTGAAATTATTATTTCGGGTACTGCTTTAGGCTTGTGTGATAAGCCATTAATGAAAAATACTTCAAATGCAGGTGATTTGATTTGTCTTACAGGCGATATTGGTCTTGCCGCTTTGGGTTTTAACCTGAAAGAAGATAATATTTATACAAAAAAAGCTTTAAAACCAATAGCCAGATTATCTGAGGGAAAGGTTATTAAAGATTCTGGGGCAACATCAGCAACTGATGTTACAGATGGTTTAGCATCTGAACTGTATGAAATGAAGCCGGATTCTTTAGGATTTATGATTTATGAAGATAAACTCAATATATCACAGGAATATAAGGATATTTCATCTGAATTGGGGTTGAATTATTTGGATTTGCTTTTGCATGTCGGTGAGGATTTTGAATTAATTTTCACTATTGGTAAAGATAATGACTTGAATATTGACTTTACAATAATTGGTGAAGTGAATAATTCCAATAAAATCCAAATTACTTTAAGTAATGGTGAAGTAAGAGAAATTGAAAACAGGGGTTATAATCATTATGTTAGTTAGTCAGGATTTATATAAAAAAAGCTCTAAAACACAAAAAATTAGATGTGAGATTTGTGCTAATTACTGTAAAATTGCGGAAGGCAATGTTGGAGTTTGTAGACAGCATAAAAATATAAATGGAGAACTTTTTGATTTGAGTTATGGTATTGTATCTTCTTTAAGCCCGGATCCTGTTGAAAAAAAGCCTTTAAATAAGTTTATGCCAGGTACTTTCACCTATTCAATCGGCGGTTTTGGGTGTAATATGACTTGTTTGCACTGCCAGAACTATACGATTTCACATGAATATGAAAAGTTTGGCAATGGCATTAAAATACAACCAGAAACGATTGTCGAAAATGCACTTAAATATAATTGTAAGTCAATTGCTTGGACCTATAATGAACCTACTATACACTTACCTTTCAACAAAAAAACTTCTCTGCTTGCAAAGTCAAAAAACCTGAAAGTAATTTATGTAAGTAACGGTTATATGTCAAGCCAGTCTCTTGGTGAAATTTTAACTTTTGTTGATGCATTCAATATAGACTTGAAATCCATGTCTGAAAAATTCTATAAAAAAGTATGTGGTGCAGACCTTGACATAGTTTTGGATAATTTAAGAAGTATTTATTTGGCGGGTAAGCATTTGGAAGTTACAAATTTAATAATTAATGATTACAATGATTCAATTGAAGAGATAGAACAATTATGTGATTTTGTAGTTGATGAATTGTCTGTTGATGTTCCGCTCCACTTTTCAAGAGCATTTCCATACTATAAAATGAGAGATATTGAGCCAACAAACAGGGAAATATTATACGAAGCCCGTGAAATTGCTATAAAAAAAGGAATAAAAAATGTTTATTTGGGAAATATTTAAGTTCATTCCCCAAAACTAACTCTTTCGAATTTTTCTAATGTTTTTAATGATTTTGTTGCATCAACACCAATTTTGGTTGTAGTACCATCACTTTCAGCAACTGGATCAAGAGATGAACCACGTACGTTAGGAACAATCATAATATCTCTGTCACCTTTTACACGGGTAGCTATTGCATACTCAACATCTTCAGCATCAAATACGTTGACATCAGTGTCTACAACAACACAATGTTTAAGTGATGGGTGAGCAGATAATGCGGCCATAATAGCGTTTTTACCGTCTCCTTCAGTTTGTTTATTAATGGAAACAGCCGCATGTAACCAGCAGCATCCTCCTTCAGTTAAAACAACATTTTCAACTGTAGGAACTGCATTTTTAACGGATTTAAATATTCTAGGTTCCTGAGGAAGACCTTGTAATAACTTATGTTCAAATCCTGCAGGAATAATTGCATGATAACATGGATTATCCTTTTTAATATGCATTTTTTCCAGGTTAATTACTGGTTGGTCACGAATAATATCATAAGTGTCAGTTAAATCTACAAATGGACCTTCCCTAACAGTTTCCGTTACAGAAATCTTACCTTCTAAAATAATATCTGCTTCGGGAACTTCTAAATCACCGCATTTAATCAATGTTAACTGGCCATCTTTAAATGCATTGGCAACATCCATTTCATTATAATCAATAGGGATTGAAGTTGTACTTGCAAGCAAAATTGCAGGATCAATTCCAATAGCTATTGCTATATCCAAGTCTTTTCCTTCTTTTTGAGCATTTTGGAAGTAAGTGTAAAGATTCCTTGGAACAATCCTGATAACAAGTCTTTTATTATCTAATACCATCATTCTGTGGATTGATGCATTTTGAATACCGCTTACAGGGTCACGTGCAAAAACAACACCTGCTGTGATGTATTTACCACCATCTCTTTTATAATGAGTTAATATTGGTATTTTATCTAAATCGATTTCTAAATTATCATATTCACTAAAATCACTGAATTTGTCAACTTTAATAGGATTGTCGCTAGCTTCAATAATTTTTTCAGTAATTTCAGACACTTCACAGTTAATTGATTTAGCTATTTTTTCACGTGTATTACAAATACCGGAAATAATAGGTATATCATATCCTTTAACGTTTTTAATAATAACTGTATCTTTAGGATAATCCCTTAAAACGCGAGCTACTTCAAATTCAGAAGATAATTCTTCCGTAATTTCAATAATGTTTTCATCTTTAATATTCATTTTAATCCCTACAAATTAATCTTTTTATCTTTT
Source organism: Methanobrevibacter sp. (assembly GCF_045646045.1). Taxonomy (GTDB): domain Archaea; phylum Methanobacteriota; class Methanobacteria; order Methanobacteriales; family Methanobacteriaceae; genus Methanocatella. The sequence goes on from NZ_JAZRJY010000091.1 coordinate 13,536, forward strand.
AATTTAGTTAAAATTTCAATAGTGTTAGTATTTTTAATTGAAAGTATTTCACCAGCCAAAACTCCTGCATTTCTTCCATTGTTAATACCTACTGTAGCAACAGGAACTCCCGGCGGCATATTTACTGTTGTGAGTATGTGTTCTCTTCCAAGTTCATTTTCACATGGAACACCAATGACAGGTCTGTCAGTAAGGCCAACCAAAGCGCCAGTAACTTGTGATGAATTTGAGCTGATTCCAATAAATACTTTGGAGTTTTTGACAGAAACAACATAACTTTTGAATTTTCTATTTGATCTGATTGGACATATTACTTTCATATTATAACTTATTTTAAGTCTATCTAGTGTAGCACTTACTTTTTTAGCAACTACCAAATCAGATTGCCTACCAACTAAAATTGCAACATCTGCATCTGGATTAATTGAATCTTCAATATCAAGTTCCTCTTTTTCAATTTTTAAATTTTCAACATCCAGATAATCTTTAACAAGGTATTTTTTATCTTCAAGAGTAGCAACGATTTTATTGCTGTCGAAAACTTTCTTTTCATATTCTTTTCTTAACTTAATAACTTTTTCACGAATTTCTTCATCATGTAAAGCCATAAATTGAGCAGCTAGAATTGCACCATTGTCCCCTCTGTCAATACCGACAGTTGCAATAGGTGAGGGATATGGCATTTGAACACATGAATCAAGAGCATCAACACCTCCTGTTTTAACATCAACAGGAACTCCAATTACTGGTCTTGGAGTATAAGCAGCTATTGCTCCAGGTAAATGTGCTGCAAGACCTGCAATACCTATGAAAACTTCAATTCCAGCATCAGTTCCCTGTTTTACAATTTCACGAACTAAATCCGGTGTTCTATGTGCTGATGCAATTTTTAAACTATAGGGAATTTCTAATTTTTCAAAAATATCCATACTTTTTTCAGCAATAGCAATATCAGAACTACTGCCTAAAATAATCATCACTTTTGGAACCATTTAAATACCTTCATCATAAATTAATATTACTTAATAATATGATTTTTTATATATTAATAGTTTAATAAAAACCAATAAATGTTAATATTAATGTTGCGGATAAAACTAATGTAATACAAGTTAATAAAATATGATTATAGTCTTTAATTTTTTTACAGTACCCTTTACCTATAATTAATGGAATTAACGGCAAAATTGGAATAAAATATCTTGCTTGAATACCTAAAATTACATTACTACCAACAGGTGACCAACTCAAAAATTGTATGAGGAAAATACTGACGTATATTACCATGAAAACAAAAAACATATATAATCTTTCTTTTTTCTCAAATTTAGCTGGTGAAAGTAAAGATACAATAAAGAATATAATTAATATTAATAAATTAAATAAAATGTAACCATTTACGTATTTTATATTATAAAGATTTAATTCATAGATGAATATTGTGTAAATAGAACTTCCAACACTTTTAATAAGTGTTAAAATCGCATTTAATGGATTATTTAACATGTAATTTATTTGGCCTGATACAGATACATTATTTTGAGCCATTATTAAAGCTCTTCCACTATTTAATAGTTCATGTGAAGCATATTTGTATGAATAAATCATTGCAATACCAATCAAAAGTAATGAAATTAAATTCAACGTTAAGCAATAATTTTTTGATTTAAACTTGTTTTTCGGTAATATGAAGATTAATAGCAATATAAAAATATAAGGCATCTTTAAAAGACCCATCAATAAACCGCTGATAAAAAAGATTAGCAAATCTTTCGAATCGAACTCTTTTTCACTATTATATAAACGAATAAAATAAGAAAAGTTTAAAATAGCCATTGCAAAAATAAACCCGTCAACACTCATTGATGCAGCTTGAAAAATAGCTAAAGGCAAGCATGCTATAAATAATAATTCATATTTAAATTTTGGAATATTTCTTATAGAAACATAAACAATTAATGAATAAAAAATTAAATTAAAAAACCTGCCCAACCATAAAGTCCATATTACAGATAAATCTAAAATTTTAGCTAGAAATATTCCAATTGCCTGAGCAATATATCCATAAAAAAGATTTTGCGAAAATACTGATTCAAAAAAGGCCTGTGTATCCCATATATCCCAATGTGTTAAATTAGCATTGAAAATTGTTGATCCGGTATTATAGAGCATATCCCAAAAGTAATTATTCATATAATATCCTTGATTGGGGCTATATTGGGGAAACAGTACCCCCTCTGATGTTAAATCACTTCTTGCAAAGTGTTCAACTTCATCAGGAGCTACGAAAATAGGTGAAGTAAATGCTATTATCAAACCAAAAATCAGCAAATACAATAACGCAATCTGATGGATATTTTTTCCTGATTTTAAAGAGAATTTTAATAGAATAAATCCGACAATAAAAGTTATTGTAATTAATATTAAATTAATTTTTGAGTAGTTAAATCCATTACAATAAAAAATAATTAGAGTATATAAAATTAAACTAATCAAATAGATTAATGTCAATTTATTTTTAAAAAAATAATTTTTAATTTTTTTATTGTCTATCATTATTTATAATTTACTTTTTTTAAATATAAATAATTGATTAATATTTTAAATCAATTATTAAAGCTTTTAATTTAATTTTTTACCATAAAACATTAGGCGACGTGCTCCAAAGTTCCAGAATAGAACTAAAAAGGATGCAATAATTTTTGATAGAATAAGGCCTAGGCTAAGAATATCTACGAATAAGTAAAGAAGTATCTCTGTAAATATCCAACCCACAATACTTATTGCTAAAAATATATTAAATTCAACAGCCCTATTCTCAATTTGACTTTGATTAAATACCCAGGATGTTGATAAAATGTAATTTGCAATAACAGATATGAAAAATGCTACTGCAGCGGCAATTAAATAATTTATGCCAAGATAGCATAATAGAATGTAAATGCAAAAATCAATAATAAATGCTGTTCCACCAACAAAAATGAATCTAAAAAATTGTAAGAAAATATTGTCAGTTTTGTCAACGAATAGTTTTCTGATTAAATCATTCATTAAATCACACACACCTAATATAAAGATTATAGAACTTGATGAAAATTTTGTAATTGTAGTTACAATAATTAATTTAATTTCTTCATTATTTATATTAGAATATTAATGCTAATAAAACTAATGTCGGTAAAGGTATTTTGTAACAACACAGGATTCTATAATATTAACCAATCCTATGGATTAATGTTAAATATTGATGGGTTTTTAAATAATTAAATGGTTTAGAAATCTTTTGTTTATATTATTTTTCATTTAATCAAAGTTATCTTCTTTTATAATGTATTTTGGCCTATTTTTTGTTTCAACATAAGTTTTACCTACGTATTGACCTAAAATTCCTATAGAGAATAGTTGTATTCCCCCAATAAATAGTATAACACTCATTGTAGATGGCCAACCGCTTACAGGATCACCAAATAATAATGTTCTCACTACAACAAATAAAATAAAAATAAATGAGATAATTGAAAATATAATTCCTATAACTGTGGATAAGTATAATGGAGCTACTGTAAATGATACAATACCTTCAATTGAATAAGCGAATAATCTCCAAAATGACCAGCTTGTTTCACCTTCACTTCTTTTAATGTTTTCATATTCAATCCATTTTGTATTAAAACCTATCCATTGGAAAATTCCTTTAGAGAAACGATTATTTTCATTTATGTCCAATACGGCATCAACTACAATTCTTTTCATTAATCTAAAATCACGGGCACCATCGACAAGCTCTATATTTGTTAGCCTATTCATTACTTTATAGAAATTTCTTGCAAAAAATGATCTTATTTTTGGCTCTCCAATTCTTGAAACACGTCTTGTAGCTACAATATCATAATCATCAATATAGTCAATCATTTCAGGAATTAATGATGGAGGATCTTGAAAATCACAATCCATTAAAATAACATAATCTGCTTTTGTATGTTTTAATCCTGCAAAAATTGCAGCTTCTTTTCCGAAGTTCCTTGAAAATGAAATGTATCTAACATTGTCCAGTTTTTTTATTTCATCTAATGTATTATCAGTTGAACCATCATTAACAAATATTATATTAAAATCAATTTTATCTCTTAAAACATAATTTATTTCAATAAAAAATTTTTTAATGTTTTTTTCTTCATTATGACATGGAACAACAATTTCTAAATTCATTTTTATACCTATGCACTGATTTTATAGATTTTGAACGTATTATTCTTTAATGTTTGATCGAATTTTACTTCTTCAACATGTATTCCCTGAGCTCTTACTTCTTCAATATTTTCATGACCACCATCAACATAATAAATTTTCGTGCCATTATTAATCTCTGCCTGAATTCCGGGGTCATTTAATGTATTTCTAACATTGACTCCCACATCTTCAGTATAACCGATATAATGGTTATGTGGTAAGAAATATCCGCTAAGTTCAAAATATATTGGGAAAAAGTCCACAATTAAAATGTTCCCGCTACCTACAACTTCGTTTAATGAGTTCATTTCTGTTTCAGTGTTTATCGCATCCTGTGTCTGGATATTAATGAAATAAACGCATCCAACAGCACCAATAACTAGTATAAATGCCAAGATAATATAAAATAACTTTTTATTTTCATATATTTTAGCTAATAATATAGAAAAGCCTAACCACAAGCATCCTACTGCCGGAATTAAAAATCTCTGATGGAAACACGGTTGTACTGCTATTGAAAGTATCACTCCAATAATTGGAACTATTATAAAAGCTATTATGCTTGCAATAGCAAATTCATCTCTTACTCTGTATATTAAATATAAAAATATTAATAGAAATATGCTTCCAAAAATGGTAGGAGATAACAATTCGTTGGCTTGAATAAAGTATGTTGCAGGAGATAATACAAAATATATATAACTGATTAATGTTTTAAATGTAATTGGTTTAATCCAAAATCCGCTTTTATATGTGGCCATCTGATTTAAAACAATAAATGTCCAAGGTAAAAATACTATAACACTAATTATAGCAGATAAAAGCCAGTATTTTAATTGTCCTCTATTATTTTTAAATAAGTAGATAAATAAAAGCATGTAAATACCAAATGAAGCTACCGCTGAAAAATAATGTGTATATGAAGAACAAATTGTTAAAACAGTTAAAATGGCCCAATATTTTAAATTAGAATCATTTTTAATAATTTCGTAACCATAAATTAAACTGGCCGTTACGAAAAATAAACCCCAGGAATACATTCTAACTTCAACGCTGTAAAGCATTAATTGAGGCATTGATGTAATACATAAAAAGAATAATCCTGCTGTTAAATAACCAAAATTCTTTTTGACTTTGGTTATTGATAATAACCCAATTAAATATATTGGAATCAGTGATACAATTTTTCCTATAACTCCAATATCCAGAAATGTAAAAATTTTTGTAAATGCTTTAAAAATTATATAGTATAGTATTGGATGAACGTCTTTCGGTCCAATTTCTAACATATCATGGATAGGTAATTGTGCAAATGCTATTGAATATAGTTCATCGTACCATAATCCAATTTTTGTCAATCCGATATATGTAGTGATTAAAAGAAAGATAATTCCGATAATAAAAAGAATTATGCCTAAATTATCTTCTTTTGAATTATTTTTAAAATCCTCTAACTTAAACATTGTATCAAAATTTATTTTTAATATTATTTAATATTTTACTGTCACAGTAAGCATTATCATTCCACCAATAAATCCCATAGCTATTGTTAGGAATAATAAGGATAATTTCTCTTTATCATATTCAAATAAATCTGTATTTATAATAAACGGAACGAAGATTAATAACGGCATGAAATATCTAGCGAATACTCCATTAACAACACTGTCAGCACCAACTTTAGCCCATGTTAAATATTGAACACCAATAACACCTATATATATTAAAAATCCTATTAGAAATCCTTTAATTCTAGTTTTTATATTAAATTTTTCATCTAAAGGATATATAAATGAAAATATGAGGAAAAATATTGCGTAAAGTGTAGCCAGTAAAGTTGATGAATACTGACGAACATCATTTGAGAAGTAGAAAAATCTATCTGCAATTATAGGAAATTGAGTAAATACATTTAAGAATCTTTCAAAAGCAAATTTTGGATGATTTATTAAATTGTTAGCCTGTTGTGTACTATTAACATTACTATTTATAAAATATTCTCCTCTCCATGAATTCGCCAATACACTTGTTGCATAACTGCTCCAGGCAAATCCGATAGCAAATGTAGGTAAGATAGCCAGCTTTGATATTATATTTTGAGTTTTATTTTCAAAATGATTGTTTGGAACTAAAAATATTAATAAACTTAATGCCAGGAACGGAGATTTCAATAGTCCGGATAATATTATTGCAATATAAAAAATTGCCAAATCACCCCATTTGATTTTTGGAGTTTTATAGAAATATAAAAAGTAAGCAAATGCAAGTAAGGCAAGAGATGAAAACATTCCATCGACACTTAATGAAGCGGCCTGATATATTGCCAACGGTAGAATAGAGACTATCAGCATTGGAAACTTCAGTATAGGTGTTTTACGTATTGCGAAAGAAATGATACCTGCATATAATATTAAATTAAACAATCTTCCAAGCCATAACATCCAAATAGCATTCAAATCCAATAATTTTGCAAGAAATATCCCTATGGCCTGTGGAAGATATGAGTAAAATGGATTTTGGGAAAACGCTGAGTTAAAATACGATGGCGTATAATCAATTTTCGCGTCATCCACATTCGTATTAAAAACATTTAATCCTGCACTGTTACAAAAATCAGTTAATGATTTTATTGTTTGGTAGCCGTGTACAGTTGTATTTGGAATTAAAATATAATCAGTTGAAATCTGTCCGGTTGATACTATCTCGGATCTGATGAAATGTTCCTGTTCGTCTGATATATCATTAATTGGAGAAATAAAAACACAGGTAACTCCAAAAAGCAGTATTATAATAAATGCAACCTTATGAAGATTATCTTCATTTTTCATGTAATAATATAAACAAAAAGCTCCAATTATAAAAACCAATATTAACATAGCTATTTCAAAAAACGGAGATGAATAATCTTTTTTTGTTAAAAAACACAATGTAAATATAACTAGAATAGCCAAGTAAATTAATATGTAATATTGATTTTTTAAGTTTAAATTTATTTTTTTCATTATGGTAGAGTTTATTTAAAATATTATATTAAATTTTCATTGAAAGCTGTATTCTTTTTCTGGAAATATCAACATCCAAAACTTTAACATTAACGATTTCGCCGACGCTAACAATATCCAATGGGTGTTTTACAAATTTGTTGGCCAATTGAGATTTATGGATTAAACCATCCTGATGAACTCCGATATCAACAAAAGCGCCAAAATCAACTATATTTCTAACAGTACCTTCTAAAATCATGCCTTCCTCTAAATCTTCAATAGATAAAACATTTTTTCTTAATTTAGGTTTTGGCATATCATCACGTGGGTCACGGCCAGGCTTTTTAAGCTCATGAATAATATCTTTTAGAGTTTCAATACCAATATTATAGCTGTTTGATATTTCATCTAAATTTAAATTATCTAATTTTAAATTATCTTTTCCTATATCTTCAACACTATAACCTAAACTTTTTAAAAGTTTTAATGTAGCATCATAGGATTCCGGATGAATTGTAGTATTATCTAGAGGAAAATCAGGATTATTTATCTTAACAAAACCTGCGCATTGTTCATAAGTTTTTTTTCCTAATTTTTTAACATTTAATAATTCTTTTCGGTTTTTAAAACTTCCATTTTCGTTTCTATATTCAATTATATTTTTTGACGTAGTTTTGTTAAGGCCTGAAATGTAGGAAAGTAAACTATAAGAGGCAGTATTTAGATCAACACCAACTTCATTTACAACTTTTTCAACAACACCACTTAATGATTCTGTTAATTGTTTCTGATTCATGTCGTGCTGATATTGTCCAACACCAATTGATTTGGGGTCGATTTTAACGAGTTCAGCTAATGGATCTTGCAGTCTTCTGGCAATACTAACTGCACTGCGTTCCCCTTCAGAAAAATCGGGAAATTCTTCATCAGCCAGTTTACTTGCCGAATAAACAGATGCTCCCGCTTCATTAACAATTATATATTCAACACTAGTATTTTTAATAATGTCAGCTACAATTTCTTCAGATTCTCTTGAAGCTGTTCCGTTTCCTATTGCAATGACATTAATGCCGTATTTTTTAATTAGTTCATGAACAGCTTTTTTTGATTCTTTAATCTTATTTTGAGGTTCTGTCGGATATATTAATGCAGTTTCAAGAACTTTCCCGGTTTTATCAATAACTGCTAATTTACAGCCGGTTTTAAATGCAGGATCCCAACCGAGTATAGTTTTTTCTGCTAAAGGAGATTCCATTAATAGCTGATTTAAATTTTTTGCAAATACTTTAATTGATTTTTCTTCCGCCTTTTTAGTTAAAAATGTTCTTATTTCACGTTCAATAGCAGGTGCAATTAATCGTTTATAGGAATCGTTTATTGCGTCTTTTATGATTGGCGTTGTATGCGGATTATATTTGATTTTTTTAGGGGTTTTTGAGTGATTTTTTAGGGTATGTCTTTTTAAATAAATCAGTATTTCTTCTGTTTCAACAACTATTTTTGCTCTGATAACTCCTTCTTTTTCAGCCCTATTAATTGCAAGAATTCTATGTGGAGGAATTTTTCTTAAATCTTCATCATACTCATAGTAAATCTCATATTCAGATGAAATATCTTTATTTTTAACTTTTGTCTCAATTTTACCAGAGTAAAAAGTGTTTTTCCTGATTTTCTTTCTAAAAACAGAATTATCGGAGATAATTTCGGCAATAATATCTTTTGCACCTTGAATAGCATCTTCTGGTGTATTAATATCATGTTTTGGGTTAATATAATCTTTAGCTATTTCTATTATAGGTTTATTAATGTTTTGTTCTAATATAATGTCTGCTAAAGGCTTTAAACCTTTTTCCTTTGCTATTGATGCTCGTGTATGCTTTTTACTTTTGTAGGGCCTATACAAATCTTCAAGTTCAACCAATGTTTCAGCATTCAAAATACTTTTTTCTAGCTCATTAGTCAATTTTCCTAAACTATCAATTCTTTCAATAATTTTGGATTTTTTTTCTTCAAGATTTCTAAGGTAAGCTAACCTTTCATCAAATTTCCTTAATATTTCATCATTTAAAGAGCCAGTAACATCTTTTCTATATCTGGCAATAAATGGTATTGTGTTACCATCATCAATTAGCTTAATTACTTTTTTTACTTGCCATGACTGAAGATTTAACTCTTTCTGCAGTGTTTTTGTAATCATTTTAATTTATTTTTTTATTGTCTAATTCAGGATTCATTCCCCATTTAAAGTAAATTACACCTTTAGATCCATTGTCCATAGCTAATTTTCCATCTTTTATTAGTTCATCAGCAGGTGTATTGGTGATATTATCATCGGAATGGTATGTTTGCAGTCCTATCCATACGTCAGCTTTGCCTGAGTTATCTACAAACCATTTAGTTGTATTTGAAATCCATGAACTGTCCTCTTTATAATTTCCTTTATACATCATTGGAATTATAACATCAACGTTTTTACTTATTGTTTTAATATCCTGTCCATAATAATAAGCATCATTTTCAGCTTCAGGCATTACTGTTGCAGATATTGTCAATGAAGGATTTACCTTTCTTACACTATTTGAAAAGTTCTCAACAAATTGATTTATTGCAGCTGTTCCATTTGGATATTTGTATGCATTACCTTCAAATCTTATATAATCCATCTGTATTCCTTTCACGCCTTCAAGACCAGCGTAATATTTTGCTTCTTCAATTTTGTAATTAAAATACTTGTTATCTGGCGTACCATTTTTAAGCGGTGAAATCCAGTTACCGGTATTGAATATCTGCATCCAAATATGAACTTCAATTCCATGGGCGTTTGCTTCTTTAATCCAGTTCAAAACATCTCTTTGTCCATGTTCCGTAAAAGCATAAGAATTTAAAAATATAATATTAACTCCATTGTCTGATAGTTTATCAAAATCAACATTGTACATGTCACCAGACCATACCCAGTATCCATATTTTTTTCCCTGTCCGAAGAAGTTTAAAAATCCAAAGAAATCAAAATCCTTTGAAACAGATGGGCTTTTGTAATTTAATTCATTTATTGCGTGGTATTTTATCGGTTGATGGTTTATTTCTTTAACTTTGTAATTAACACATATGTTATCTGAAATTATTGAATCATCCGATAAATCAGTATCAACTGCTGAAACTATTGCAATTGATAAAATAAAAAACAGTGTTAATAACAATATTAACAATTTTTTATTAATAAATAGTCCTCCTATTCTATCCTTTTATAATGTTTTTTTTTAATACTCTTTTATATTTTTTGTTTTTTACTATTTTTTAACTAAAATAATTTTAAATAATATAATAAATGAATGTTATATATAACAATTAATATATTACGTGGGGAAAGAACAATGAAATATTTTAATAAAGCACTGTTGTTTATAATTATATTTATTATAATACTTCCAATCAGCTTTGCTAGTGAGAATATTACTTTAAATGATGATAATTTATCTTTAAATGATAATGAAGGAATGTCATCTTCAACATATGTTTATTTTGATTCATCACTATCAGTTGATGGAAATGGTAGTCAAAATAGTCCATATAATCATTTAGAATCAAACAGGTTAAATGATAATTCTATTGCTTATTTTTTTAATGGGGAGTATAACCTGGATTATTCAAGAAGTTTTAATAACTTAACAATTATTGGTCAGAACCATTTAAATACAATAATTAAAAGTAATTATCTGCAATTTACATCAGATGGTACCTTATCAATTGTTAATATTACTTTAGATAGTGTATCAATTAGAAATAATAATGATTTTACTGCTACAGGCGTAATTTTTGAAAATAATATGGGTAGTTATAAGGGAAGATATGATAACGTTTTTGGTGGTGTTATTTATTCTACTTCAGGAAATGTTTTAATCGATTCCTCTACTTTTAAAAATAATAATGCAACTTATGGTGGAGCAGTTTATACCACCAATACAAATTTAAGAATTGTTAACTCTAATTTTGAAAATAATAATGCTTACAAGTATGGTGGTGCAATAGCTAGTGAAGATAATTCCATTTTAGATATAAGTAACACATACTTTTCAAATTGTTATACTTTAACTAATGCCGGTGGTGCAATCTATTTAAAAGAGTCTACATTAAATGTTAAAAAATCTAATTTCACTTCATGTAATTCTACTTTTGGAGGTGTTATCTGTGATTTAAACTCTGATTCTACTATTGATTCAATAATTGCATCTAATAATGTAGCTAATTATCAGGGTGGAGCTATTTATAAAATGTATGGAAATATGACCATAATATCATCCACTTTTAACTCTAATAAAGCATTGAATGGTGGGGCAGTTTTTGCGGATAATTCATCTGAAGTAATTATCAGGTCATCTACATTTAATTCTAATGAAGCTACATATGAAGGTGGAGCCATTTATACAATTTTAAACTCAAAAGAAACGGTTTCATCAAACACATATATTAACAATAAAGCAAAAATCGAAAAAAATTATTATAAAAACTCAGGTTATGATTTATTTATTGGAAACGGGAATTATACTCAATATGTCGGTGATTTTTCATTTAATGGAGTATTACCTTCTAAATATGATTTAAGAGATTATAATCAGGTTACACCAGTTAGAAGTCAAAAAAGCAGTGGAAATTGTTGGTCATTTACTTCACTTGCCGCTTTGGAATCCTGTATTTTAAAAGCATCAGGACAAAGTTTTGATTTATCCGAAGAAAACATGAAAAATATAATGGCATATTACTCTGATTATGGTTGGAATTTAGAACCTAATAAAGGGGGATATGATGATATGGGTGTTGCTTATCTTGTAAGTTGGCTTGGTCCATTTGAAGAAAATTTAGAAACATTCAGTGACTATACTGTATTGTCTCCAGTTTTAAACTCCACTATCCATGTTCAAAATGTTATTTATTTAACCCGTACAGATTATACGGATAATGATGCTGTAAAAGAAGCTCTTATTAGATATGGTGCTGTAGCAACCGGTATTTATTATAGTGGTTCATATATGAAATCTGATAGTTATTATTATTCCGGAACTAGTGGCCCTAACCATGCAGTAACTATTGTCGGATGGGATGATAATTACTCCAAAAATAATTTCAGAACTGCTGCACCGGGAGACGGAGCCTGGATTTGTAAAAACAGCTGGGGTGAAACCTGGGGTAATAAGGGTTATTTCTATGTTTCATATTACGATAAAAATTGTGTAAGGCTGGGAGCTTATGATAAATCTACATATACCGTTATTTTAAATGATACTCTTCATTTTGATAAAAACTATCAGTACGATATTATTGGAATAACTGATTATTTAATAACCGGTAATGACACATTGTGGTATGAAAATATATTTAATGCTACTGATAATGAACTTTTAACTGCATTTTCCACTTATTTCAATGCTACTACAGACTGGACTGCTCAAATTTATGTGAATGATGCTTTAATGATTACTCAAAATGGAAAATCCAATCCTGGTTATTATACATTTAATTTGGATGTTCCTATACCTTTAAAAGTTGGAGATACATTTAAAATAGTTATAAAAATTTCAGCGGATAATATAGCATCAGTTCCTATTTCCGAAAAAGTAAGGTCAAACAGAATTCTTTACTCAAAAGGAGTTTCATTCTTCAGTTTTGATGGTAAAAACTGGATTGATTTATTCGATTTTAAATATAATGCATCTCAGTATTCTCATACTTACGAATCACAGGTTGCATGTATTAAAGCATTTACAACCTATTATTCTAGTTCAAATATTGTCCTTAACAATTTAGATACTGTATCTATTAATACTCCATTTTATGTTGTCGCAACAGTTAAAGATGGTCAAGGTAAATTAATTAATGAAGGTAGTGTAAAATTCACTATTGATTCTCAAAATTACACGGTTAATGTTGTAAACGGTAAAGCAATATTAAAAACTCAATTATCTTCAATTGGATCTTATAATATTTTAGCTACTTATGAAGGCAATACACATTCATCTTCATCTGTTTCAGGTCTTATTAATGCCATCGATAAATATGCAAATTTAACATTAAGCATTTCAGATATTAATTATGGAGATGTATTAATCATCGAAAATACGTTAATTTCTAATGAATTAAAGGTTTCAGGAACTATTGATGTTAAAATAGGATCTAAAACTTATTCAATCGAGTCCAATAGTAAAACTCAAATTAATGATATTTTTAATCCAGGTAATTATGTTGCTTTTGGATATTATTCCAATATTGCAACTGCAAATACCACATTTGATGTAAACAAAGCTCCATTAGAATTGAATTTAAGTATTAATCACATATCTTCTGACAGTGTAAATATTACAGTAAAACTTTCAAAAGCTATTGATGGTACTGTTACAGTCAATGTCAATTCTAAATCTTATAACGTTAAAGTAAATAACGGAAGTGGAGTTTTAAGTTTAAATGATTTGGATTATGGTGTTTATAAAGTAAATGCTTTATATTCAAGCGATTATTATGAAAATGCTAGTGCAAGCAGTGAATTTAAAATAGATTCTATTAGAACCATCTTGACTGCTGATAATCTGGTGATGTATTATCGCGACGGATCCAGATTTAATGTCGTATTAAAGGATAAAAATAATAATTTATTATCAAATCAGAAAATTAAAATTCTCCTTAATGGCGTTGTAAATGAAAGAAATACTGTTGATGGTGTTGCATCTATGGCAATTAATCTTAATAGTGGTACTTACACCACTTATATTGAATATTCAGGAAATGATATTTATTTACCTTCCAATATCTCAAGAACTATAACAGTTAAATCAACCATTATTTCTTCAAATATAGTTAAATATTATAGAAATGGAACTCAATATTTCGCTACTATTTTGGATTATAAAGGTAATCCTGTAGCTAATGTTGATGTAGGCATGAATATTAACGGTGTATTTTATACAAGAAAAACTAATGAATATGGTCTTGTTCGTTTAAATATTAATTTAATGCCGGATAAATATATATTAACTATTACTAATCCGATAACTGGCGAAGAAACTTCTAATAATATTACTGTTCTATCCAGATTAGTTGAAAATCATGATTTAGTTAAATATTACAAAAATGCTTCAAAATATTCTGTTAAGGTATTGGATGAAAAAGGATCTCCATTAGTGGGGGTTGGTGTTACTTTTAATATTAATGGTGTATTTTACATAAGAACAACTGATTCAAACGGTGTAGCTAGTTTATCTATTAATTTAAACCCAGGTACATATGTTATCACTGCAGAATATGATACATCTTTAGTATCCAATAACATTAAAGTTCTAAGCATTATTGAAGCCAAGGATTTAGTCATGACTTACAGGGATGGAAGCAGATTTAACGCTTTAGTCCTGGATGAACAAGGTAATCCTAATCCTAATCAAAGTGTTACTTTTAACATTAATGGTATACTTTACACAAAAATGTCAAATTCAACAGGATTTGCGAGTTTGAATATTAATTTAATGCAAGGAAAATACATAATAACTACACAATACAACGGATTAAGTGTTTCTAATACTATTATTATTAATAGTCCTTAATCCATTTTTTTTTAATAACAAACATTTATACTATTAAAAAAATATACTTATTAATGTATTAAAAAAATTTTAGGTGAAATATTTGTCTTGGTTATTTGTTATTCTTGCTTTTTTACTTGCTGGTGTAAAATCATCAAAACCAAAATATCAAAAGGTTTCTGTTATTATACCGGCTTTTAATGAGGAAAATACAGTAGCTAGGGTTGTAGAAGTAATTAAACAAGTTTCATGTGTAGATGAAGTTATTGTTGTTAATGATGGATCGTCAGATAATACAGCTCAGGAGGCTACAAAAGCAGGTGCTATTGTAATTTCTCATGATGTTAATAAAGGTAAGGGTGAAGCTCTTTATACGGGTTATAAAAATACTGAATGTGATATAATTGCTTTTATTGATGCAGATATTCATAATTTAACTTCTAAAAAAGTTTCAGCAATGATTAAACCAATTTTGGATGGAAAAACAGATATTACTAAAACTAAATTTGCACGTGAAAGCGGACGTGTTACAGAGCTCACTGCTAAACCACTTTTAAACTTCTTTTTCCCTGAAATTTCATTTGAACAACCTTTGAGCGGACAGTTTGCTGCTCGTAAAGGAATTTTAAAAAGAATTAATTTTGAAAAAGACTATGGTGTTGATGTAGGTATTGTTATTGATGCTGATGTTTTAGGTATTTCTATTATGGAAGTCGACATCGGTGCAATAGAACATGACATGTCTCCTTTATCTGATTTACACATGATGGCTAATGAAGTTGTAAGAACTATTATGAGTCGTGCCAATAAATATGGTAGAGTAACGATGATTGATGACATTGGATTTTACATTCGTATGTCCATTGTTGGTTTATCTTTAGTTATTTTAGGCTTGTTTACAATATTTTTCGTTAAATTTATCCCATTATCTGCAGGTGTTTTAATTTCAGTTATTGGAATTATTATATCAATTTATTATTTAGTTAAAGTTGTTATCCAATCTATTATTATTTATAGAAAGACTCCTAGAGGTAATTTAATTAAATCATTTGTTAAAATTCATTTTCCTTTAATTATATCTTTAATTCTTTTAATACTAATGATTTCAACATTTCTGGGTGCTGCCAATATACAAAATGGTACTATTTCAATTGAACCTAATTCAAGAAATTTAATAATTTTTACAGATACACATAATAACAATTCAATTTCTGTTAGGGGACCATATACCGTAGATGCTGCAATTGAAAATGAATCTAATGTAATAAGGATGCCATCAGATGCAATGCTGACTCTGGATATTAGTGTTAATGACACGATTGTTATAGGTAATGAAGCCTATAGGATAAATGATACTAGAAATTTCGAGCCGGATACATTAAGATTACCTATTGAAGCAAAAAGTGTACTTCATCTGGAAGATGGTGATATAATTCAAAATAGTCGTTTAATTGATGTCTTTTCTAAATCAGTTGTTTACCATACGTTTAATCAGAAAAATGTTTCATTTGTTGAACAGTTCTCATTATCTTCAAAACCAGGTAATGAATGGATATATGATGTAGTTGTGGATAATGTTACAGTAGCTACTTCATTCGGTTCATTTAAGGAAAATCAAACTTATTCTGTACTTTCTGATGGTTATTATTTAGGTAGTTTTAAATACACTAATTCAACTATTGAAAATCTAAATTTAACAAATGGTAACCATTTAATACAAATTAAATTTAAAAATGTAAATACAACGACAACAAAAGAATTAGGCAGCGAATTTGTAAATTTTAAGCAAATAAGCACCCTATAAATGAAAAATAACTTTTTTTATAAAAAAAATAGATAAATAAGAGATTAGTTCTCTTATTTTTTATCATAAGCTTTTACAGCTTCTTCAACATCGTTGTAAAGACCTAATGCTGCTAAAGCCCCAACTTTACCTTGTTCACCAGTAACTGCAATTAATTCAATACCTAATTCTTTGGCAGTAGCTTCTGCAGTTTCAACATCCATCATACCGGATTTAGTTGCAATTGAGTATTGTCTTAATTTTTCAGGTATTTCAAGACCTTCAAGAATAGCTATTGCAGTTTTATCAGATAAAGTATCTCTTTTAAGAATTTCAATAGTTCTATTAATCAATGCTTCTTTTTTATCACTTTCAACGGCAAAAGTTAATGCAATAGAAACACAATTTTGAGTTTTATGTGGATTATGTGGATATAATTGAACAATAATATGATCAAGATATTCAAAACCTTCGCTAGCTAGTTCAACACCTAAATTATGAGCCATTGTCCATGTTGCACCAGCATCTTTTACATCTGTGTCGTCAACACCAATAACTACTTTTTCAAGTTTAGGTGTTACTACAGTTGCTCTACCTTCTTTTGAGCCACCACCGGATTTTATAAGTTCAATGTATTTAACTCCTTTTCCCATTCCTCTACACATTCCAGCTCCAACACCCGCGCCAGCAAGACCAGCATGAGTAACTTTGACTTCGTCATCTACTACTTTAATTTCATCAATTCCTGCTGCATTGAAACTGGCTTTTAAATCAAGAGGAGCACTACCTACATGACAAAAGTAAACATGTTTGTTACCATCGCGGTAAGCATCATCAATCAGTTCTGAATTATTTTTATATTGATGCAATAGCCAGTGTGAACCTGAAATACATGGATGGTACTCGATAAGTTCTACTTTATCTCCATCAACCATTGTTAGTACTTTTTCATATGGTGCGACCCAAGGATCTGAAAATTTTTCTTTTAACTCTTCAGGTTTTAGAATTTCCATATAATCATCTTAAATTTCTTTTAATCTATCACACATTTTAATAGCTGCTTCAACTGCACTTTTTGCATTTTTAACACGTCTGTGTGCATCTAATCTTGTCATTCCAGGACCAGTAATTCCTAGAGCAACAGGAGTATCATATTCTAAGGCTAAATCAGCTATTTTACGGGAAGCATGTTGTGCTACGATTTGATCGTGGTCAGTTGCACCTTCAATTACAGCACCTAAGGTGATAATTGCATCATGTTCTCCTTTTTGTAATAATTTTTTAATTACTAGAGGCATATCAAATACGCCTGGAACAACAACTACTTTTGTAATTTCACAATCTCTATTTTTTGCTTCAGCTGTAGCTAATTCTAACATCATTTGTGTAATATCATAATTAAATTCTGCAACAACAGCAGCAATTCTGTATTTTACCATATTTATTCCTCCGTTTATAAAATTTATGCAAATACTAATAGTAAGAATCCAGCGACACCACTTAATACCATAATAAGTATGATAAAGAGTGCAGCCCATTGCATTCTAGTAAGTTTTCTCATAATAAAAATCTCCTTAAATTATAATTAATATAACATTTTTAAGTTATTTAAATTTTTTTCCAATTTTTCTTAAATTTTTTGTAACTTTCCAACTATTTGAATTTAAGATTTCATTGTTTTCTTTTTCTAAAATTTGAATTCTCTGATTCAATTCATTTATTTTAGATTCGTAATCATTATCTTTTTTAAATTCAGTTTCACAGACTTCAATTAATTCTATTATTTTTTGAGTAAAATGGATAGTTCTTTGTTTTTTGTAATCCTTCTCATCATTTGAACAGTCTTTAATTGGAATATCTGTTTTTTTATTCATTATTGAGTTTAAAGTATTGATGTTGCTGTCAATATCATTTATATAGGATTTATATTCAATATTCAACTTGGACATTTCACTATTTTCTTCACAAATTGCCCAAATGCTTGTATTTGAACCATTATAATCTGATATTTTAGATGGAAGATATGGATTTTTAATAAAATCACCTTTTGTAGAACTGTCTTCAACAATCAGTACATCAAATTTTGTTGAAAGATTTAGAAACTCCAAATAATCAATATTGTTATTAATGATGGTTCTATCTAGAATTTCTTTATTTAAAATTTGTTCAAATAAAATTCTATTTGGTGTAAATAAATGCAGTCTTATTTTATCTTTATATTCATCAGATATATTGTCAAAAGCATTTATAAAGTCTTCAAAAGATCTATTTGAGAATATAACACCAAAGTAACCGAAATTAATGTAATTTTTATCCAAAGGATAGTTACTTTCCTCAACATAATAATATTTTTTATCAACTGTCGGATGTGGTGAAATTATATATTTATCATTAATATTCACTTTAAACGGTAGAGTATCAATCATTACCTCTTTTTGACTTTCATTTGTAAATATTATTTCATCAGCAAAAATAAAGGTTAAATATTCGCAAATGCAGTTGATATCATCAGCAGTGCTAATCAATTCTAAATCTTTTTCCTTTAAAATCTTATTTATTCTATTTATATATTCTTCATCTTCAAGTTTACCACTCAAATGTCTATTTCCAAAGGTATAAATTAATGGATCTGAGAATTCTGCTCTCCAATATGTATTTGGATTGGCTAATTTATATTCAAGTGCTAAAAAATGAGAATGTGCAAAATTGGCTCTGCTGTAAATATTTTCATAATTATTGATTAGTTTGATACCTTCATTTAAAAAATTTAAGATATTATTCCATTCTGTTGAGAAATTTGAATTTACTGTAAACATATTTACAATATATTCTGAGACCACTTTTTCAAGTGTAAAATCTTTCTTCATATCATCCAGACTTGCGCATATAACATCAACATTTTTCTTTTCAGAAAGAATTCTTTTTGCAACAACATTACTTGTGGTCGTATTTGTCGGTGGAAAAGCATAGGATATTATTAATTCTCTTTTTTCATTATTTAATTTTGATATATCTTCATTTAGATATTTATATGGGAAAAATTCATAATTATAACTTAAAATATCTTCTAAAACCTGTGTATAGTCTTCTGGATGTTCTTTTATATATTTATTTATTTTAACAACTTGGCCTCCGGTCAGACTTTTAATAAAGTTTCTCATTACTTGAGTTTTAGCTTTTTTAAGGCCTTTGTTAATATCATTAATTACTTTCAAACGGTCAGTAATATTAAAATCATAAGATAAGTCCTGTCTTGAAATGGACCCATGTCTCCATAATCTATAATAATTAGCATTTAAATCTTTATTGACTACATAAAACTCAAAATCATTAACAGGATATAAATTAGCATAATATGCGATATCTACACCGTTTTTAAGTTCCGGATTAAATGAAGAGTTTTTTACATTAACTGTTGGGATTATTTTATTTTGTGTAATAACAATGGCATCACTTATAGTGCCGTAAGGATTTTTGACAATGCCTGAATTTTCCAATATTTGCTGGGTCATATATGAGTCTGTAATTTCACCTGTATCTTCATCAATATCGTAAAATAACCCAACAACAATTCTATTAGGTTTAACGTATTTATATAACTCTTCAAAGTAATTTTCACTTATAAAATCATCATCGTCAATGAAAATAGAGTATTTCCTTGAAGCTAGGTCAATACCCTTATTACGTGCATTGCACACACCCTTTTCACTTTCGGTCAGGATTATATTTACATCAGGATTATTTTTCTGATATTTTTTAATAATATCTGGTGTTGAATCAAGCTCACCATTAACAATAAAAATAGCTTCAAATAGGTTAAAATCTATAGTTTGATTTATTAAAGAATCAAGTAGTTTTGAAATGTATTTTTCTCCTTTATAAGTTGGAATAATTGCACTAATACCTTCTTTTAACTCTGATTCTTTAATCATTTTTCTCACTATAACAATTTAATAATTTCATCTGTAACGTCTTTAGTGGTTGCAGTACCACCTAAATCTCCAGTTAAAACTTTTCCATCATCCAATAAAGTTAAAATAGCATTATCCAGTCTTTCGGCAGATTCATTTTCACCTAAATATCTAAGCATCATAACTGCAGATAACATCATTGCTATTGGATTTGCAATTCCTTTACCGGCAATATCTGGAGCTGATCCGTGCACAGGTTCAAATAAAGCACCATCATTTCCAATATTTGCTGAAGGTATTAATCCGAGTCCACCAACAAGACCAGCACCTTCATCTGATAATATATCACCGAATAAATTGGTTGTAACAATTACTTCAAAGTTTTCAGGCTGGGTAATAAGATACATTGCAGTTGCATCAACATAAAAATCTTCTTTTTCAATATCAGGATATTTTTCCCCTACTTCATAAAAGATTTCTTTAAATAATCCATCACTTTTCTTTAAGACATTTGCTTTGTGAACACCAGTAACTTTAGATTTATCATTGTCTTTTGCATATTGGAATGCATAATCGATAATGCGGCTTTCAGCTTCACGGGTAATTACACGTTTTGCAATAGCTCCTTCATCAGTTAATTCTTCTTTATCTGCAATATATAACCCTTCAGTATTTTCACGAACAATCATAAAGTCAATGTTGTCTGATAGAGAATTTGTGTTTGGGTATGATTTGACAGGTCTTAAATTAGCAAACATTTTCATTTCTTGGCGTAATTTAACGATAACGTCAGCTGCAGTTTCACCAGCTGCACCAAATAGACACGCATCCGCATCTCTTACAATATCAATTGTCTCTTGAGGAAGTGCACTGCCGGTTTTTTCCAAACAAGCATCGCCGGCTTCACCATAAACATAATTAAAATCAATATCCAAGTTATCTAAAACAGATATGGTAGCTTCCATTACTTCTGTGCCTATTCCATCTCCTGGAACAACAGCAATTTTATATTTATTATCTTTTGTCTTTGAGGTATTCAATAAGACCACCTTTTTCAAGTATTTCTAACATAAATGGGGGTAATTTTTTAAATGTTATTACTTCTCCGCTTGAGGAGGTAATTGTTCCGTTTTCCATATCAACTTCAATTTCTTCTTCATTTTCAATTAAATCAGTAATTCCTGGAGCTTCAAGAAGTGGAACTCCAACATTTGTGGCGTTTCTATAGAATATTCTTGCAAATGATTCCGCTATTACGGCAGATATTCCTGCACCTTTAATTGCAATAGGGGCATGTTCACGAGAAGATCCACAACCGAAATTAGTGCCTCCTACAATAAAATCTCCTTTCTTACACTTTTCACTAAATTTATCGTCTAATCCTTCCATACAGTGTTTTGACAGTGTTTCTTCATCAGTATAAATTAAATATCTTCCAGGAAGAATAATGTCTGTATCAATATCATTTCCAAATTTCCATGCTGTTCCTTTCATAAAATCACTCCGGCACAACAATTCTTCCTTCAATTGCAGAAGCAGCAGCAACTGCAGCAGAGGACAAATAAACTTCTCCCTCAGGTGAACCTTGTCTTCCTTTAAAATTCCTATTGGAAGTTGATAAGCTAACTTCTCCAGGTCCGATAATTCCTGTGTGCCCTCCAAGACACGGGCCACAACATGGCGCAGAAACCAATGCTCCCGCATCAATAAATATTCTAATCAATCCTTCATCCAAAGCTTTAGAATAAACTTCTTTTGATGCTGGGATAACTAACATTCTTGTACCTTTTGCAACCTCTTTTCCTTTTAAAATTCTTGCAGCATCTCTTAAGTCACTAATTCTTCCATTGGTACAGGAACCTAAAAATACTTGGTCGATTTCTCGGTCAACTTCACTTACCGGTTTTACATTGTCAACATGATTTGGGCAGGCTACTTGAGGTTCTAAGTCAGTAACATCTACATCAATAATATTTAATGATGGAGCGTCTAAGTCTGTTTTAAATATTTTGTAGGGTTTATTTGAGCGTTTTTCTACGTAATCAATTGTTTTTTTGTCTGCTTCTACTAAACCTGTTTTTCCACCCATTTCTATTGCCATATTGCATAAAACCATTCTGTCGGAAACGGTCATATCATTCACGGTTTGACCTGCAAACTCACAGGCTTTATAAGTTGAACCGTCAGCACCTACTTGACCTATAATATTTAAGATAACATCTTTAGCATATACATTATCTTTTAAATCTCCTGTTATTTCAAAACGATTTGTTTCGGGAACTTTAAACCATAAATTTCCTTCTGCAAAAACCATTGCCATATCGGTTGATCCTATACCTGTTGAAAATGCACCTAATGCACCATGTGTACAGGTATGTGAATCTGCACCAACAATAACTTCTCCAGGCACAACATGCCCTAGTTCCGGTAAAATTTGGTGGCAAACGCCTGCATTAACATCGTAAAAATGTTCTATATTTTGCTTTTTTACAAAATTTCTCATAATTATATGATTATTAGCAGAGTCAATAGAGTCAGCCGGTATTTGGTGGTCAAATGGAATTACTATTTTAGATGGGTCCCATACTTTTTCCGCACCAATTTTTTCAAATGATTCGACTGCAAGAGGTCCAGTTAAATCGTGTGTCATTGCAATATCGATATTTGCAATGATAATGTCACCAGCTTCAACTTTATTTTTTCCAGATGCCCTAGCTAATATTTTTTCAGACATTGTACTTGACATATTAATAAAACCTCACAGTATTTATTTATATTTTGTTTAACATTCTATTTAACTTTTGAAAATAACTTTTTGATAGAGATAATTCTATAATCATAACTTTATATAATATGTAAAACAAAATACTTTTCATGAGTAAGTTCTTTGGTAGATTTAAAAAAGAAGAAGAAATTCCTGTTTTTGAAGAACAGGTGCCTGTATGGGAAGATAGAATTTTTTGGGTTGAAACTTTACAAAAAATAGCTTTACCAGTTTTAATCAATGTTAAAAAAGATTCATTAAGAAAAACAATGCTTTTGGAATCTGGTAGTGTTGAAGGTAAAAAATTTGCTTATCTTGAAGCTTTTGCACGTGTATTTAATGGTATTGCACCTTGGTTAGAACTTGGACCTGAAGAGTCTGAAGAGGGTAGGCTTCGTGAAAGATATATTGATTTAACTATTCAAGCTATTTCAGTTGCTGTAAACCCAAAGAAAAATGATTATATTTTTTATTCTGAACCTAAGCAATCTTTGGTTGACATGGCTTTATTTGCTCAAGGTTTGCTCCGTTCTAAAAATCAAATCTGGCTTAATTTACCGATGGATGTTCAGGCAAAAATTATTGGAGAACTTAAAAATACAAGAATCATTGCACCATACGATAATCATTGGATTTTATATACATCAATAATAGAAGCTGCTCTTTTAGAATTCACTGGAGAATGTGATAAAGAACGTTTAATTTATGCTATTCATAAATTTAGGGATGAGTGGTATATTGGTGATGCAATTTATTGTGATGGTCCTGATTATGCTTCAAATTATTTTAATAGTATTTTCATTCATCCATTGCTTAATGATATTTTAATGGTTATGCGTAAATATGGATTATCTGATGGTGAATTTTTAGATATTCAATTAATGAGGTCTTCAAGACTTGCTTCACAATTAGAAAGATTAATTTCTCCTGAAGGAACTTATCCGATCATTGGAAAATCTATTTCTTATCGTTGTGCTATTTTCCATACCTTATCTCAAGTTTCTTTATTTAAAATTTTACCTAGAAATATCGAGCCGGCTCAAGTTAGATCCGCGATGACTAAAGTTTTAAGAAATTTATTTGAGGGAAATCAAAATTTTGCAAATGGAAATTGGTTAATATTAGGTTTAAATGGTCATCAACTGGATATTGCTGAAAAAGATATTAATACTGGAAGTTTATATATGTGCTGTTCAATATTTTTAGCATTGGGACTAGATTCTAATGATCCGTTTTGGTCTGATGAGTTTGCTGAATGGACATCTCTTAAAGCATGGAGTGGTCATGTAACACAGAAAGATCAACCTATTAACTTTTAAAATTGATTTTTATGGGGTTTAAATCTTTTTTTTCAAAAAATTCTAATAATGCCAATGATAGAGAAATTTGGGTTAATACATTATCTAAGATTATAAATCCCGTTTTAACCAATATTGCAAATGAGACTCTTAAAAAGAATATGCCTGTTGAATATGTTAAAGATGAAAGGGCAAAATTTGCACATCTGGAGGCTGTTGGCCGTACTATTTGTGGTATTGCACCATGGTTAGAATTAGGGCCTGATAATAGTAAAGAAGGAAAAATAAGGGAAAAATACATTAATTTAACCACCGAAGGATTAGTGAATATTTGCAATCCAAAATCACAGGATTATTTAATTTTTAACCAGCCGCATCAACCTTTGGTTGACTGTGCTCATTTAACTGAAGGATTACTTAGAGCAAAAACTCAGCTTTGGGATAATATAAATTCTGATGGTCAGGAATTGATTATTGATGCCTTAAAGGAAACCCGTTCAATTCAGCCATGGAATAATAACTGGATTTTATTCCCATCAATGATTGAAGCATTTTTGCTTGAAACCACTGGAGAATATGATGAATTTAGGTTAATGCATGGTGTTAATGTATATATGAATGAATGGTACTGTGGTGATTCCTATTATAGTGATGGACCAAATTTCCATTTTGATTATTACAATAGCTATGTTATTCATCCAATGCTTACAGATATTCTAACTGTTTTACGAAAGCATAATATTGGAGAATATACTTTTTTGGATGCTCATTTACATAGATTAAGGCATTATGCAGGACATTTGGAAAGATTGATATCTCCTGAAGGAACATATCCTGTCGTTGGCAGATCAATGTTATATAGAACTGCTGTTTTTCAAGCTTTAGGTCAGGCATGTTTGTTTGGTTTATATAACGAGGATGTAAAGCCTGAACAGGTTAGAAGTGCATTAACAGCTGTAATTCAAAATCAATTTTCAGACAATGATAATTTTGATAAAAAAGGATGGTTACGCTTTGGATTCAATGGTAATCAACCTAATGTTGCCGAGGATTATAGTAATACCGGTAGCATGTATTTGTGCACAACAGGCTTTTTGCCTTTAGGATTACCTGAAAGTGATAGGTTTTGGTCTGCTCCAAGCGCTGAATGGACTTCACTCAAGGCCTGGAGTGGAAAAGAAATAGATTCAAACATGTATATTAAAGATTGAGCTCGTATAAGTTTCCATAGTTGTATAATTTAATTTCATCTGGAACTTTATAGATTATGTTTTTTGTATCAAATATTTTAGTATTTTCATGAATCAGTGTATAATCAAGATTTTTAAACTCGTTGTGGTCACATAATATTAAAATCAAATCCGCATCACAAACAGCATCTTTAAAGCTGACAAAGCTAGGATTATCTATGTGTGGATCATGGATAGCTATTTCATAGTCTTTTTCTAAATTAGCTATAATTTCATAAGCAGGGCTTTCCCTATCATCACCAGTATTTCCTTTGTATGAAACTCCTAAAACAGCTATTTTACCTTCTTTGATTATTTTTCTCACGTTATCACATACAAATTCCGGCATTGAGTTATTTGTATCTCTTGCAAGCTTAATTATCTTAGCAGTTTCCGGCGCTTTTGAATAAATAAAGTAAGGATCAATTGCAAGGCAATGTCCACCAACACCAGGTCCTGGGGAATGTAAGTTTACTCTTGGATGTTTATTCGCCATTTTAATTACATCAAGGGCATTTACACCAATTTCGGAACAGATTTTTGCAAGTTCGTTAGCTAGTGCAATGTTGACATCTCTAAAAGTGTTTTCCATACATTTTGATAATTCAGCAGTTTTTGCTTCAGTCAACATTAATTCACCTTCTACAAACTGACCATAAACTTCTCTTGCTTTTTTACTACATTTTGGTGTAATACCTCCAATAATACGGTCATTATGAATTAATTCTTCAATGATTCTTCCGGGTAAAACTCTTTCAGGACAGTGTGCAAGATATAAATCTTCACCGATAGTAAATCCGGCTTTTTCAAATATTGGTTTTATTATGTCATCAGTTGACATTGGAGCAATTGTAGATTCTACAATAACAACATTATCTTTTTCTAAACATGGAATTATTGAGTTGCATGCATTGATAACATAACTTAAATCACAGCTATAATTTTCAGCAATATATGGGGTAGGTACGGTAATAATAAATGCATCAGCTTTTTCGGGCTTTAAAGAAGCTTTATATACTTTATTTTTTAAAGCTTGCTTTATTATAGATGATATTCCAGGTTCTTCTATGTGAATGATTCCGTTATTTAAATTTTCAATCATTTTTTCATTAACATCAACTCCAACGACTTCGCAATGATTTCTTGCGAATAATGCTGCTGTTGGAAGTCCTATATAACCTTGGCCAATTACACATACTTTCATTTAAATACCCCTTGTAATTTTAAATAATAATATTGATATATCTTATTTATATAATTAAATTTTTTTGGAGATACAAATGAAAATTTTAATCACTGGTTCAAATGGTATGTTAGGACATGATTTAATTGATGTTTTAGAAGATAAGCATGAATTAATCTTAACTACGTCTTCTTCATTAGATATAACTGACAAAGACCATGTTATTAACTTTATAAAGGAAAATAATCCTGATATTGTTATTAACTCTGCAGCCTATACTAATGTTGATGGATGTGAAGAAAATGTTGAATTGGCATTCGAAGTTAATGGTACTGGTCCAAGAAATTTGGCTTTAGGATGTAGGGAAGTAGGATGTCCACTTCTTCACATAAGTACAGATTATGTATTTAATGGTAAAATTACAAGACCATTGCTTGAAGATGATGAAATTGGTCCTAATTCAGTTTATGGTAAAAGTAAACTTGAAGGGGAAATAGCTATTCAGGAAATTTTAGATAAATTTTTCATTGTAAGAACTGCATGGTTATATGGTGTTAATGGTGGTAATTTTCCTAAAACAATGTTGGAGCTTGCTAAAAATCATCCTGAAATAACTGTTGTTACAGATGAAGTAGGCTGTCCTACATATACTCTTGATTTAGCTAAAGCTATTGGAGAATTGATTGAAACAGATTATTATGGAATTTATCATGTAACTAATTCCGATAGTTGTTCTTGGTTTGATTTTGCAAAATATATTTTCGAAGTTGCAGAAGTTGATGTTAAGGTAATACCTGTTACTGCAGCTGAATTTGCAAGACCTGCTCCAAGACCTTCATATTCTGTTTTAGATAATAAAAAATGGATAGAAAAGGGTTTTAAACCATTAAGAAGTTATAAAGAAGCTGTAAAGGAATATATCAATATAATAAAATAGGTGTGTAAAATGGATAGAAGATTGTTAATAATTGCTATTGCAATTATAGCGTTATTTGGTGGTCTTTTATTATCTGGTTCGTTTGCTCAAAAGAATGTAAAAGTTGAGGAAAATGGCCAGTATTGTACTGTTGATGAAGTTGCTGCTTATATCAAGGAATTTCATAAGCTACCAAGTAATTATATAACTAAGGATGAAGCAAAACAATTGGGGTGGAATGGAGGACCTTTGAAAAAATATGCTCCTGGTAAAAGTATTGGCGGTGATGTATTTACCAATAGGCAGGGATGTCTTCCAAAAACGTCTGCAAAATACATAGAATGTGATATTAATGCAAATGGAACATCTAGAGGGCCTGAAAGAATTGTTTATAACAATGAAACATTTAAAGTATACTATACATCAGATCACTATAATACATTTAAAGAGGTTTAAACTTGCCAGTTTATGAAATTGATGGTAAATTAATTGAAAAAGAAGGTCATAAATATCTAAAAGAAGCTTTAGAGTTTCCGGATTATTATGGTGAAAATCTTGATGCATTATATGATTGTTTATGTGAAATGAGTGGTGAAATTCATTTTAGCAATGTTAGTCATGTTAAAGAATGTATTCTAGATACATTTGATGATGCAAGAAAAGCAAATAAAAATTTAATTATTGAATTTATTTAAAAGTAAGTTTTTTATATTATACTTTTCATAAAATATGATAATAATTGACTTATTTTTAGATTTTCAATATGGAAATAAGCGAGTTAGATTAAATGATTAGGGATAATGCACAAATAAAAAACTTTAATAGGTATTCTTTCTTACTCACTGAGTTAGTTAAAAGAGATATCAGTGGTAAATACAAGGATTCATCATTAGGTTTATTCTGGAGTTTTTTAAATCCATTATTATCAATGATTGTGTTAACAATGGTATTTTCACAATTTTTCGGTGGATCTATTCCAAATTTTCCAGTATACTTATTAAGTGGTAAATTAGTCTTTGATTTATTTGCAAATGCTACTACTGGAGCAATGGACTCAATTAAGGGAAATTCAGAGATTATAAAGAAGATTTATGTTCCAAAATATATGTTTGCAGTTGGAATTGTATGTTCTGAGTTTATAAACTTTTTAATATCACTTATCGTACTTATTGCAGTGATGCTTGTAACAGGAGCACCGTTCTATATGTCTTTGCTCTACTCTCCGATTCCATTATTTTTCTTACTTTTATTAACAATGGGTGTTGGTTTAATTTTAGCAACAGCTACAACATTTTTCACAGATATTAAGTATTTATATGGTGTTTTAATCATGTTGCTATCATTTATGACACCATTATTTTATCCGATTGAAATGATTCCTGAGCAGTATCTGATTCTATTTAAAATAAATCCATTGTATGCTGCTGTAAAATGTTTTAGGGATATTGTATTGGCAGGCACATTCCCTGAAATGAAATTTTTCATTTATCTGGTTATTACATCAATTGCTGCATTGGCTATTGGAATTTATGTATTTAAAAAATACCAAGATGACTTTATATTAAATATTTAGGAGGTAAAAGATGACAATTCAGTTAAGATATCCAAAAAAAGTTTCTCAAAAAGAGGATAGCGAAAAATCTTCATGGGAAAATTTAGAAAACATTCTTCTTGATGATTGGGATGACGTTGCATCTACTTATGTATCTCCAGAACAAAAGCCATCTGTATTTACAATCAGTGACTTTAATTTTAATATTCCTGATGATGCAAGGGTTTCTGAGGTAGTAATTGAGCATGATTTTCACAAAGAATCTTCTCAAGAACCTATTGAAATTGAACCGCCTTTAATTACTCTGATGGTTGGGGATGATGATTTTGAAGTTAATTCCTTTATTAATGCAGATATTTATCCCGCTGATCGTAGTGTATCAATACCTTTGGAAGATATAAAAGGTGAGGATGTTAAAGGGGATAATTTTAGTATAAAATTTGAATTTCCTGAAAATTTAAATAATCATAGTGGACTGTTATTCTTTGATTTTGTTCGTGTAAGACTAATCTTTGATATTAAAAGATATATTTTAAGCAGTGGTGAAACCAATTCTTATTTCCCGACTGAAGAAAAACCAATCCAATTGGCAGTTGGAGATGAATTTAGATATTCTCTTTACTTTAAAAATGTAAATGGTGTTTCAACGGACCGTCAGGAAGTAAAGTTTAATATCCCCGAAGGATTTGAAATTGTAAAGCATTATTTTAAAGCATCAAAGATTAATAAATTAACAGATGATGATATTGATGAAGAATTGTATGAAGATGAGTTTGATGAAGAAAAACTAATATGGTATCCGTCTGTTAGAGGTAAAGGTTCAGCAGCTATTAGATTAGTTTTAAAATGTACTCAGGAAGGTCTTAAAGCATTATCAGGTTATAATGAAAACTTTGGTGTAACTCCTAATTTCTATGTTGAAGTTCATGATAAAGATTTTGAAAGTCCTCCAAACATGTTTGATGAAACAACTAATGTGTGGGGTACAGAATTAGGAGATGATGAAGAATATCAATTAATCAATCAGAATATAGTCATTGATGTAGAAAATGTATCAATGGAATTTAAAAAAGCACAGGAAAAAGTTGATAATCTCAAGGAATATTGTATTAAATGGGTTAAAAGAGAATTAAAACCTAAAAATAAATTTAAAGCTCTTGATAATGTTTCATTTTCTGTTCATAAAGGTGAAAGAGTTGGAATTATTGGTTTTAATGGTGCCGGTAAAAGTACTATTTTAAAAATATTATCTGGTGTTTTAAAACCAACTTCCGGAAAAATTCAAACTTATGGAACTATTGCTCCATTACTTGAACTTGGTGCAGGTTTTGACCATAATTACAGTGGACGTGAAAACGTATTTTTAAATGGGGCTATTTTAGGTTATTCCAGAGAGTTTTTAGAAAGTAAATATGATGAAATATTGGAATTTTCTGAATTAGGTGATTTCATAGATATTCCAATTAAAAATTACTCTTCAGGTATGGTAGCAAAATTAGGTTTTTCAGTTGCAACTATTGTGGAACCTGATGTTTTAATTTTGGATGAAGTATTGTCTGTTGGAGACGTAAAATTTCAGAAAAAAAGTGGAGATAAACTTAAATCCATGATGGGTTCCGGTGTAACTGTGTTACTTGTATCACATGCAACAGATAACATTCGTGAATTATGTACCCGTGCAATCTGGCTTGATCAAGGTAAATTGGTCATGGACGGGGATGTTGATTATGTCTGCGATGCATATATTGAAGCAGCTAAAAAGGCATCTGAAGAACAGTTAAGCGGACTAGATTTACAATAATTTTTTTATTTTTTAATCTTTTTAATAGTTATTTTAATTAATTATTAGTTATAAAATATTAATCATATTTAAAAATTTTATAAGTGATTATATGAAAGGTATTGTACTTGCTGGTGGTTCTGGAACTCGTTTGTATCCTATTACTAAGGCGGTTTCTAAGCAGTTATTACCGTTATATGATAAACCGATGATTTATTATCCTATTTCTGTTCTTATGCTTGCAGGAATTAAAGAGATTTTGATTATTTCTACTCCTCGTGATTTGCCTATGTATAAGGATTTGTTAGGTGACGGTTCTTCATTCGGTATTAGTTTTGAGTATGCTGTTCAGGAACATCCTAATGGTCTTGCTGAAGCTTTCATAGTTGGTGAAGACTTTATTGGTGATGATAATGTTGCTTTAATTTTAGGAGATAATATTTTCCATGGACACAGATTTACAGAAATTTTGGAACGTGCTACTAATCTTGATGAAGGAGCGGTTATTTTCGGTTATTATACTAATAATCCTGAAGCTTTTGGTGTTGTTGAGTTTGATGATGACTGGAATGTTTTATCTGTTGAGGAAAAGCCCGAACATCCTAAATCCAATTATATTGTTCCGGGATTATATTTCTATGATAATGATGTAATTGAAATTGCTAAAAATGTAAAACCATCCGATAGGGGAGAGGTTGAGATTACTTCTGTCAATGAAGAATATTTGAATCGTGGAAAACTTAAAGTTGAACTTTTGGGCCGTGGAATGGCATGGTTGGATACTGGTACTCATGCAGGTCTTTTAGAAGCAGCCAATTTCATAGAAACAGTTCAGAAAAGACAAAGTTTATACATTGCATGTCTTGAAGAAATTGCATATCTTAAAGGTTACATTACAAAAGAACAATTACTAAAAACAGCTGAAGAGCTTAAAAAAACAGATTATGGACAATACTTATTTAATTTAGCAGAAAGGTGATATTAATGGGTCAATTTAAATTTACAGAATGTGATATTGAAGGAATGTTCATTGTTGAACCTGCGGTTTTCGGTGACAATCGCGGATATTTCATGGAAACTTATAATGAGAATGATTTTAAAGAAGCTGGTTATGATTTAACTTTTGTTCAGGATAATCAGTCTTCATCATCAAAAGGAGTACTTAGAGGCCTTCATTTGCAGTTAACACAACCTCAAGGTAAATTGGTGCGTGTTTTGAAAGGTGAGGTTTTTGATGTTGGTGTGGATTTACGTGCTGATTCTCCTACTTATGGTGAATGGTTTGGTGCAATTTTATCTGATGAAAACAAAAAGCAGTTGTTTATTCCACCTTGCTTTGCTCACGGATTTTTAGTGTTATCAGATCATGCGGAATTCGCTTATAAGTGTACTGATTTTTATAATGGTCCTGATGAAAGTGGAATTATTTGGAATGACCCGGATATTGGAATTGACTGGCCAATGGATGGTATTGATGAACTAATCTTTTCAGAAAAGGATGAAAAATGGCAGACTCTTGCAGAATCACAAATTAAATATTAATGGGCGTTTTATTTATGAGTACTATTTTAATTACTGGTGGAGCAGGCTTTATCGGAAGCAATTTCGTTAAATACATGTTGGATAAGTATTCCGACTATGATATTATTAATTTGGATGCTCTAACTTACTGCGGAAACCTGGAAAATCTAAAAGATATTGAAGATATGGATAATTATACATTTGTTAAAGGCGATATAAGGGATAAAGAATTGGTTAATGATTTGGTAGCCAAATCTGACTATGTTATTAACTTTGCCGCTGAAAGCCATGTCGATAGAAGCATAACTGATCCAGAAATATTCATTAAATCCAATGTATTGGGAACACAGGTATTATTGAATGCAGCAAAAGAATTTGGTGTTGAAAAATACATTCAAATCTCAACCGATGAAGTTTATGGAACTTTAGGAGAAACAGGATATTTCTCTGAAACTACTCCGTTACAACCAAACAGCCCATATTCAGCATCCAAAGCTGGAGGAGATTTAATTACAAGAGCATATTTTGAAACTTTTGATTTACCAGTTAATATTACTCGATGTTCCAATAATTACGGTCCTTATCAATTTCCAGAAAAACTGATACCTTTAATGATATCCAATGCACTGGAGGATAAAAAATTACCAATATATGGTGATGGAAAAAACATACGTGACTGGTTACATGTATACGACCACTGCCAAGCAATAGATTTGGTATTGCATGAAGGAAAACTTGGGGAAGTTTATAATATTGGTGGACACAATGAAAGGCAAAACATCCAAATCGTAAAACTAATACTTGAAGCTTTAGGAAAAGATGAATCACTTATAGAATTTGTAGCTGACAGATTAGGCCACGACAGACGCTATGCAATTGATGCAGATAAAATCCGCAATGAACTTGGATGGGAGCCAAAATACACCTTCGAAACTGGTATAAAAGAAACAATTCAATGGTATTTGGATAATCAGGACTGGATGGACCAGGTGAAAAGTGGAGAATACCAACAATACTACGAAAAAATGTATAATAATAAATAAAGGGCGAAATCATGGATGTTAAGATTTCAGTAGTCTTACCTGTTTATAATGTTGCCGACTATCTTAGAAAATGTTTAGATAGTTTAGTTAATCAGACTTTTAAGGATTTTGAAGTTATTTGTGTAAATGATGGGTCTACTGATTTATCTTTAGGTATTCTTGAAGGTTATGCATTAACTGATTCAAGATTTAAAATTATATCTCAGGAAAATCAGGGATTGAGCGGAGCTCGCAATACTGGAATCGAACATGTCCAAGGCGAATATGTTTTATTCGTTGATTCAGATGATTGGTTAGAGGAAAACGCTTTGGAATTATTATATGAACATGTTAAAGGTTTCAATTCTGAAATAACAATGTTTAAATTTAAATTTTTTGATGATGATACTTCAGAGATTAGTGAGGATCAATTTACAAATTTAGAAGTGATTAATCCCGCATTGTATACAGGCAATTTCTCTTATTATGATGTTTTAGATATTATTTTTAAGATATCTCATGCACCCTTTAATAAATTATATAAAACTTCTTTTTTAAGGGAGTTGGATGCTAAATTTTTATATGGTTCCTATTATGAGGATGTGGAATTTTTTTACAAGGTCTTTTTCAAAGCTAAAAAAGTTTCAGTTCTTCCGCAATATCTTTATTATTACCGTATTCGTGATTGTTCCATATCAACCAGTGGTGATGAAGGTTCTTTTGATATATTTAATGTGTTGGAATCCACTAAACAAAATGTAATCGATGCTAAAATTTATGACGATGTAAAACAAGGTTGGTTAATGTTTATCATTGTAAATTTAAAGTTTGTTTACTTTAGATTAAATGATAATTATAAAAATCAATTTATTGACAAAATGAAAGAGAAATTCGATGATTATGAATTAAATGATGTTGTTTTTAGTGAAGAATGGCATTATTCAGACAGGGCTTTTTATGAATCTATTCAAGTATCAGATAATTATAAGGAATTTAATTTGAATAGTGAAAAAGTTTCTTATGAAATTTTGGCTAAACATTATGAAACTTTATCTAATGTATATAAAAATCAGATTGATGAATTAACTGCAGAGAATAATCGTTTAAAAGAAGAGTTAAATTCTTCTATTAAATCCAAGTTTAAAAAAATTGTGAAATCATGAAGAATAAATTAAGTGTTATAATACCAGTTTATAATGGTGAAGAATATCTCAGGCAATGTTTGGATTCTGTTGTGAATCAAAGTATTGGTATTGACAATATTGAAGTAATTATTGTAAATGATAATTCTACTGACAATAGTTTAAATATAATTAATGAATACTGTGATAAATATCCTAGTTTTAAACTTATATCAAATAATTCTCAATTAGGAGCTGGTGAATCTAGAAATAAAGCTATTGGTGAAGTTAAATCTGATTATTTAACTTTTATTGATTGTGATGATTTTATTTCTTTAAATGCTTATGAAGATTCATTATCAAAAATTGAGGAATCCGGTGCCGATTTATTAATTTTCAATTGGGAAACTTATACAGGTACAGATTATGTAGAGCCAATTAATATTCATCAGCAAAATACTTTAGAAAATAAATTAATTAATTCAATTGATGAAAATCCTAAATTAATATTTTCGACTCCTTCGTGGAATAAAATATATCATAAAAGCTTATTTAAATATTTAAAATTCTCTAATGCTTTGTATGATGATAATCTGGCTGTTGTTAGTTCACTTATTAATGCTTCTAAAATATTTTTATCAAAAGATGCCACATATTTCTATAGAAAGAATTTAACATCAACAACTGAAAATATTACACCACAGCACGCTATTGATTTATCTGAGTCAGTTAAGGAATTATATGATTTAAATAATAGAAATGTTGCTTTATTAAATGTAAAATTTATTAATGATGTTTTATTCTGGATATATTATTATGATTGGCCTATTCCCGATGAAATTGCTGTAATTTCTAAATTAAGAGAATCTGCATATAATATTTCAGCAAAAGATTTGGATTATTTTAGACAATTATTCCCGGATTACGAAGTATTTTATAGAAAAGATTGCTTAGATTTAAATAATTTTGATAGTGAAACATTTTTAGCTAAATATAAGTATTTTAATAGATTGAATAAAATAAAATCTACTGCAAGTTTATATATTGATAATGGAAGTGGGTTTAATGAAGATTCTAAAATATCTGTTGAATATATTCCTCAGAAAAATAACAAATTAAGTTTTGACTTGAGCAAATATTCAAATATTGTCAGTATTCGTTTTGATCCTTTGGAAGGTTCATTCATTAAGTCTAAAATAAATAATATTGCAGTTACTGATGCAAATTGCGATAATTCAATTAATGATGATTATCAGATATTTTTAAATTTGGATCCCAATTATATTTTTAACACTGAGTTAAATGAAGAGTTAATAATAGATTTTGATTTGGAATTCATAAACGATGGTGAATTAGCTAGTCTTTTTGTTGAGAAAAATGCTATTATTGCTGAAAAAAACAATATTATAAATGAGATTAATCATAAAGATAAAAAAGGTAGATTTAATTTTTTTAAGTAGGGAAACTATGGTAACTTTCAACGATTTCTTAATAAAATCAAAATTTAATATGAAAAAAGCTAAACTTTATCAAGAAAGCTATTATAAGATTATGGAATCCGGTTTATTTGATAAGAATTATTATATTAATGCTTATCCTCATATTAAAAAATCAGGAATGGATCCTTTAGTTCATTATTTATTTTATGGAGCTGGTGAAAATAAACTCCCTTCTCCAACATTTAATCTTAAAAGATACTTACAGGAATATCCGGAAATCGAAAAAAATAATTTAAATCCTTTAATACATTATATTGATAATAACAGTACTGGATTTACTTTGGATAAAAGTCCTTTTGAGTTAAGAAAGGAAAAAATCATCGATACAAATAAAATGTTTTTATCTAACTATGAATTTGAAAGTGAACCCTTAGTTTCAATTATTATTCTTAATAGAAACGGTCTTGAACATTTACAAAGGTTATTCGATAATTTTGATGATAAAACAAATTATTCCAACTATGAAATAATTGTCGTTGACAATGCATCTTCTGATGAGTCTGTTAGTTTTTTAAAGAGTTTAAACTTACCTATTACTCTAATTGAAAATTCTGAAAATGTTAGTTTTTCTAAAGGTAATAATGATGCTGCAAATATTGCAAACGGTGATTATTTACTTTTATTAAATAATGATATTGAGCCTACATATGGTTGGTTGAATGAAATGGTAGGATGCATGTTAAATAATGAAAATGTAGGTTCTGTTGGAGCCAAATTAATATTTCCGTATTATGAAGACATGAAAAATCAAGGCAAATCCTATTGTATTCAACATGCAGGCGTAAAATTTAGAGAGGAAAGAACACCTTATATTTATGGTCCTTATCATGAAAACATGTTCTCTACATTAATATTTTCATCTGATGTTAATCATCAAAAAGAAGTCATTTCCAATACTGCAGCATGTCTTTTAGTTCCAAAAGACGTTTATTTTGAGTTTGGAGGTTTAGATGAGACTTATTTCTATGGGTATGAGGACATTGATTTTGCATTAAAGTTATATCAAAATAATTATAAATCAATTTTCAATCCTTTCGCTTTATTATTCCATCACGAGTCAGCTACTCGTGTTGAAGATGAAGACAAGAAAAATCAACTTAATTATAAAAATATTATGTATTTTTTAAGCAAATGGGGCGATTTACTTTTTAAAAAGTTATTGATTGATAAAATTGAACAAAATCATTTTTTCACGGATAAAAAAATTGATATTTCAATCATTTCAAAAAATGATGAATTTATTTCTAATCTGGTAAAAGATTTAAATAATAGGGATTTCAATGTTAAAATAATTCCAAATTTAAATAATTTTGATATTGGTGAGGATTGTGATATTTTAATATCCAATGATAAGAATTATGATGTTGATAAAATCGTTTCAAGATTGAATTTAATTAAGGTTTTAATTTCTAATGAAAATGATTCTCGATATGATATTTGTTTAGATAAATGCGAAAATTATTCTGATAAATTAATGGATATAATCAAAGAAGAGTATTTGTGATATTATGGGATATGATGAGATTTATGAAACATATTTGGAAGTTTCAAAAAAACATGTTGATAGACCATTATTCGATCATTCAACTGATTCTTGTGAAGAAACAATTGAAGATATTAAAAATAATAAAATAGCTATTTATACAGCTTTCACAGGTGATTATGATACATTAAAACATCCTGAAGTCATTGATGATAATTGTGATTATATTTGTTTTACTGATAATGCTGAGTTAACATCCGATTTATGGAAAATCATCCCAATGGAAGAATCAATATTGGATAATAATAGAAAAGCCAAACAGTATAAGTTACTTCCCCATAAATACTTAAAAGATTATAAATACAGTTTTTGGCTGGATGGAACTTTTAAAATTAAAGGCAGTATTCGTGAATACATTTATAATAATATTCGAGCTAATTCTAAAATGCTGGTTGTTGTTCATACAGAAAGGGATTGTGTTTATGAGGAATATGATGCTTCTAAAATCATTCCACGCTATCCGAGGGCAGTTATGGAAGAACAAGTTGAATTTTATCGTTCACAAGGATTTCCTGAACATTATGGTTTAGGTGTTATGGGTGCGCTTTTTAGGCAACACAACCATCCTGACGTAATTAAAGTAATGGAAGATTGGTGGGATGAAAATATTAAATATACCAATCAAGATCAGCTTAGTTATGCATATGTATGTTGGAAAAATGATTTTCATCCATCTGTAAGCCGTGTTTATTATTGGGATAATGAATACTGGGCTAAGGAAGAGGGAGAGTATCATCATAAAGTTATTTTCACGACTCCTATTACAAGTGATAACTTAAGAGCCAAAATAGGTGTTGAAGTAGAAAATATGAAAATCGGAGATACTATTGACCTGTCCCGTGAAGAATTATATTTGCTTGTAAATGATGTAAAAGGATTAGCGGGATATAGAATTGATACTGCTGGACGTGTTGGTTTTTTACACAATGAGTATAATGAGTTTATGAATTCTAATTCTTTAAAATTAACGAAACCTTTAAGGGCTGCAGGCAATTTAGCTCGTAAAGTTAAACATAATAATGTAATAGAATCTATCAGAACTTCAAAAACAAGTGCTACTGATGACATTAGGGAATATGATGCCATAAGTAATTTAGGACTTTTGAATGAAACCAGATATGGTCAAATACATCCATGTATTGATCCGATATTGCATTTTATCCAGGAGGGTTCAAAAACTGATTCTATGGATAAAAAACTAGAATATATAAATCCGATTTTTGATTTGTATTACTACATAAGCGAAAATGAAATCGGGGATGAAGATCCGGTACTTCATTATGTTACAAAAGGTTTTAAAGAAGAATTAAGTTTTAATAGAAAATATCCTAATTTTATAAGAAATTTAAACGATAATGTTAATGTGCAGTTAGATACTTTTGCTAATAGACGCATTAAAAAAGAATTGAATTCTAATCATTATATAACAGATGCTAATGTTTTAATCGATTATATTGTTACTCAAAAAAAGTTTAAAACAAATACTATCAAAGTGGGGGTTTTTTTAGAAGATAATTATGATAATATGAATGCATGTCCATATATAAGAATTCATGCTCCATTTTCCAAATTATCTGAAGATGGAAATTATCATTTCTTTATTTATGGTCAAGAAATAATGCCTCTTCTGGATATTGAAAACATGATTAATTCACATATCTTCGATGTTATTGTTATTCAGAGAGTAAATCCATATTCCAATATAATTTTAAAGAAAGCTAAAAAGCATAATATTAAAGTAATTTATGAAACTGATGATGATTTCCTTGATATTAATCCGGCTAATCCCTCATATAACTATATTTTAGGTAATTTTGATAATATTAAAAAGCTTGTAAACAATGTAGACCAGATTACTGTATCTACCAATGAATTAAAAAGTCGTTTTGATAAATTGGGTATTGATAATGTTGAAGTTATTAGAAATTATTATGTTAATAGTTGTTTACCATTGAAACCATTTAAATTTAGAGGAAATGACATTGTAAAAATTGGTTATTTCGGAACTTTAACTCATCAAAATGATCTGGAATTAATTCATAATGTTATTTTAAGGTTAAAAGATATTTTCTCTAAGAAAGGAAAAACAGTTATTTTTGAAGTTGCCGGCGCTTCAATTGATGAGATTTGTGGATGGTTTAATGTAGTTAAAATACCTTATTATCCTATGTCATTACCTACTTTTTATGACTGGTTAGGAAAACACTCTGATTGGGATATAGGTATTATTCCATTAGTTAACACAGAATTTAATAAGTGTAAAAGCGAACTTAAATATATAGAATTTTCAGCTTTAGGCATCCCTGTTGTTGCAAGTGATATGAATGTCTATAATGAAGTTATTAAAGAAGGTGTAACAGGATTTTTAGTAAATACGGAAGATGAATGGGTAGACAGATTATCCGTATTAATAGAAGATCCTATTTTAAGAAATGGTATGGTAAATAATGCTCATGAGGATATTTTAAAAAATTACAGTTTAAAATCCCGTGTCAATAAGTGGGATAATATATTTAAAAGATTATTAAAGGATTAATTATCTTAATCTTTCTTTTATATTATTTATTTTATATTTAATCCACCCTTTTGTAGTTTGAAGTCTTGCAACTTTCTCATTTTTTTGATTTAGTTCAACTTCAAGATTTTGTATTCTATTTCTGAATAATTTGTAGTCTTCCATTTGCATATATGCTTCATCTAAGTTTCCTTGTATAATCTGGTTAATAATACTTTTAATCGCATTATTTTCGGGAAACGGTTCTACATTTTTTAGTTTTTTAAACATATGTATGGATTTTTCAACTAATGTTTTTTTATCCTCCAAATCAATTGTTTCGCTCAATGCAACGTCACTGAGCCAGACAGATAAATGCTGATTGAAAATGGTATCATAGTACTTGCAAGCATTATTCTTTTCTAAAACATCTTCTGTGTATGAATAACCATCTATTAATCCATTTAAATAATGCATTCCTTTTGATAAACTTGTTGATGAGTTATCTCCAGTTCTCAATCTAAAATTGTAAACAATATCATTAATAAATATAATCTTATTTGCATTAATGAATGCATCTACCATAAAAGTTAAATCTTCTGCAAAAACACCTTCCGGAAATGATATTTCATGTTCAAGCAAAAATTCTTTTGGAAATATCATTCTCCACACATTATTTATTGAGAAAAATAGTAGGTTTTCATCAATTGAATTTAAAACAACATCTTCAGTTATCCAGTCTTCAGTTACAAAGTAATTATCACCAAAAGTCTGGAATTTTCCAATAGCAATATCAGTGTTATTGCTTGTGATTGCATTGTATAACTTTTCTACTGTGTCTGGAAGATAATTGTCGTCATGGTCTAAAAACATTATGTAGTCAGATTCACTGTTAGCTATTCCAATATTTCTTGCTCTTCCAGGAGTTCCTGTTTTTTTACAAGAGTCATAAGTTTTAATATTTTCGTATTCAGAACAATATTTGTTGATTAAATCTTGTGTTGAGTCTGTTGAATAATCGTCTATGATTATCACTTCAATATTTTCAAAGCCTATACTTTGAGCTTTAATTGAATCGATTGTTGAGTCTAAAAATTCAACACTATTGTATGATGGAATAATAACAGTTACTTTATATGACATAAATTTATTTTTATGTTAAATATTATATATAATTAAGAGATGAAATAATGTTTTTTTCTAAATCAATTAAAAAAAATCCTAAGGCTTATATTGCATTTAAATCTAAGGGCAATCCTCAAAAAATTTCTAAATATCAGGATGCATACTCTCGTATTAAGAGCTTAGCCATTATCGATGAAGATAAATATTTGGAAGTTCATAATAACTTAAATGATTTAGATTATATTCTCCATTATTTATATTATGGTATTAATGATTCTCTGGAAGTTCAGCAATCCTATACCAGCGATATTTTTAACTTAGAATTCTATAAAAATACTTATGGTACTGATAATCCTATTTTGGATTATGTTTTAGATGGTTTTTATAAAAAAAATCAGCTTAATATTCTGGATAATAATTATATTA
This sequence comes from Methanobrevibacter sp., assembly GCF_045646045.1. Classification (GTDB taxonomy): domain Archaea; phylum Methanobacteriota; class Methanobacteria; order Methanobacteriales; family Methanobacteriaceae; genus Methanocatella. Next base: position 55,482 of record NZ_JAZRJY010000091.1, read on the forward strand.
ATACACTTGAAATGGACCTTTATAAACAATACTTTTCAAATGAAAAATCAACTGTTGAAAATATTGTTTCTAATTCGTATTATATTCGTGATAAAAGAACTTTAATTCCCTATATTCAACGTGAAAATCCTATTGAACTTGATACAATTCGTGTTGGAGTTTTTACAAATGATCCATTTGAGAATTTAGCTCCATGTCCATATATAAGATTGCATGCTTTATTTTCAAAATTGTCTGAAAGTAAAAAATTCACTTTCTTTATGTATGGTATGGACAGTTTTGTAATGATGGATATTGATAATATTTTAAGATGTAAGCTATTTGATGTGGTTGTTGTTCAAAGAATTCTTCCTTTTTTGGATGTTTTACGTAAAAAGTGTAATAAATATGGTATTAAATTAGTTTATGAGACTGATGATGATTTATTGGGTGTTGAACCTAATAGTCCTTCATATGAATATGTAAATAGAGTTTCAGATTCTATAAAAAATTTTATAGATGATAGTGAAGTTATTACAGTTACAACACCAACTTTAGCATCTAAATTTGATGAAAATAAAACCGTTATTATCTCAAATTATTATGTTGATTCAGTTTTTGATATTAAAGAAGACATTAAGACTGAAGGAAAACTTAAATTAGGTTATTATGGAACGTTAACTCATTCAAAAGATTTATTTTTAATAAAGAATGTTATTCTAAAATTAAAAGAGAAATATGATTTTGATTTTGAAGTTATTGGCGGATTTAATGCTTCAGATAATGTAGATGAAAATTGGTTTAAATCAGTTGAACTGCCTCCGGACAATATGGATTTTGAAAAATTCATGGGTTGGTTATCCAAAACAATTGATTGGGATATCGCCCTTGTTCCTCTTGATGATTCTCCATTTAATCAGTGTAAAAGTGAGTTAAAATTCATTGAATTAGCTGTTTTGGGACTTCCTGGTGTTTATTCTGACATGTGTGTTTATAATAATGTTGTTACAGATGGTATCGACGGTTTTTTAGCAGGTAATGATGATGAATGGGTAGAGAAAATCGAAATGCTTATTTTAAATAATGATTTAAGGAAAAATATTAGAAATAATGCTTTAAATAAAGTTTTAAGGGATTATTTAATAGAAGATAGGATACAAATGTGGGAGAGAGTATTGATTCAATAAGTTAATTTTATATATGCTTAAATAATAATAGTATTATTGAAAGGAATTTTTTTCGGAACTTATCTTCCGATATATGAAATGGGGATTTAATATGTTGGAACAATATTTACCATTTGCTGCTTTGATAATATTTGGGAATATTGAGAATTTAGTACTTTCTTCTCAAGGTGTTATTGCTGGAGCTAATCCAGTTAAATTGGCTATTTTTAGTTTAATTGCAGTAGCTTTTTGGTTAACTCTTGGAACAATTGGAACTCAAATTGCAAGACCTTATGTTAGTTTTATAGACTTTTTTGGTGGTTTAATAATATTTATTTTAGGTTTTCAAGCTATGTATGAATCGTTTAGGGGCGAATAAATATGTTTAAGGAGTTTAAACAATTTTTTGGCCTAATTGTTTTTGGAAACATTGAAAACCTTATTTTGGCTGCACAAGGTGTTGGTAGCGGTGTTAATCCAATAGGTTTAGCTATTTTAAGTTTTATTGCTGTAATATGTTGGCTGTTAATTGGTACATTTGGTACTAGGATAGCTATTAAATATGCAAGGTATATTAATTTTATTGGTGGGCTTGCAATATTTATTTTAGGTATTCAGGCAATGGTAGGGGCCTTTCCTCATATGTTAGCTTTTTTCCAATAATTTCATTTTTTTAGATATATTTAATTAATATCAAAAAGATATTAGTTATTAATTATATTATTTTGCTGATTTTTATGAATGATAATGTGAATCCTTATGAGATAGTAAGAACTATATATGAATCCAATGTTGACAGTTTTATTTTAAGTGATTTATTTCAGCCCAATTTCGAAGTAGATAACGAATTAATTAATGATATTAAAGATAATGAGATTGTTATATATACAGCCTTTACTGGAGGATATGATTCACTTAAAGAGCCAGAATTTAAGGATGATAATGTAAGATATGTCTGTTTTACACAAGATTCTAATTTAAAATCTGATACTTGGGATATTATTCAGATGGAGGATTCTACATTAGATGATAATAGGATTGCAAAGCAGTATAAAGTTTTTCCAAATAAATATTTTCCGGATGATAAATACAGTTTTTGGATTGATGGTTCTTTTAAGATTAAAGGCAGTATTCGAGAATATATTTATAAATACGTTAATTCTTCAATGTTAACGGTTGTTCATCCGGAACGTGACTGTATTTATGATGAAGCCGCACAATCCTTGCCTCATCCAAGATATTCAAATTTTACCATAACAAAACAGGTTGAAAAATACAGATCCGAGGGGATGCCCGCTCATTATGGCCTTCCCGTTTTAGGTGCTATTTTTAGAAAGCATAATGACCCTGAAATTGTTTCATTAATGAATCAATGGTGGGAAGAAATAATTAATTACACTAATCAGGACCAATTAAGCTTTACTTATTTGATGTGGAAGAATGACTTCCATCCTTCTGTAGGAGCTGTTTATTATTGGGATAATGAATATTGGGCAATAGACAACCAGGAATATCATCATAATGTTAAAGTAGAGGATTATATTACAAGCAGGAATTTAATAAAATCCCTTGAAGGCAATATCAAAGAAACAAATACATTAACAAAAGAGGAAATTACTTTGCTTTTTAATGATATTGATGCATTAAGAGATGAAGCAGAAGCTTTAAACCAGAATAGGGATTATTGGGATAGACAAATTAACAATGTTAGAGACTCCACATCCTGGAAATTGACTAGTAAATTGCGAAATCTAAAGAATAAGGGTGATTAAATGGTTAAAAATATTGTTAGCGGGTTTTCTCCATCAAATTTAAAATCCATGCTTAAAAATCGTAAATATTATGGTCAGATAAATGATTCAGGATTATTTGACAGCGAATTTTACAAAGAAACTTATGATGATTTTAATGGAGATCCTCTCAATCATTATTTGACTAAAGGTTATAGGGAGGGAAAATTACCTTCTTTAGATTTTGATCCTGATTTTTACTTAAAAACTTATCCTGATGTTAAGCAAGCACATTTAAATCCATTACTGCATTATATTGCTTATGGCAAATCAGAAGGTAAAATAATTCAACAGGCATATTCAATTAGAAGAAAAGAAGAAATTTGTGAAACTAACTTGGCATTTTTATCTAATTATGAATTTGATACAGAACCATTAGTATCTATTATTATTCTAAACAGAAATGGTTTGACTCATCTTAAACGCTTGTTTAAAGACTTTGATGCAAAAACCAATTATTCTAATTATGAAATCATCGTTGTAGATAATGCATCAACAGACGATTCAGTTTCCTTTTTAAAAAGTCTGGATTTACCAATAACCGTTATTGAAAATGATATTAATGTTAGTTTTTCTAAAGGTAATAATGATGCGGCTAAAATAGCTAAAGGCCAATATTTACTTTTATTGAATAATGATATTGAGCCTACGTACGGATGGTTAAATGAATTGGTCGGTACAATTTATTATAATGATGATGTAGTTTCTGTTGGAGCTAAACTTATTTTTCCTTATTATTTTAATGTTAATAGGGAATCATCTTATAAAATACAGCACAGTGGCGATATATTTGCTGAAAGAATGTATCCTTGCTGTTTATATGCAGTTAATAAATCCGATTCAAAATTAGATATTTTTGATTCAAAACTAACTCGAAATAATCAATGTATTGCTGTTACCGGTGCCGTAAATTTAATTGATAAAGAAGTTTATGATGAGCTTTCCGGTTTGGATGAAGAATATTTTTACGGTCTTGAAGATGTTGATTTTTGTTTAAAATTACATAAAAAGGGTTATAAAATTTTATTTGCAGGTAATGCTGTATTATTCCATCATGAATCTAGTACAAGAGTTAAAAGTAAAAGTTATTTCGAAAATGATAAGAATAATTACTCTGTTTTCTGGAATAAATGGGGTCAATATTTATCTAGATGTTTATTATTGGATAAAATTAATTCACAAAAGTTTTTCACAGAAAAGAATCTTAAAATCACTATTGTTGATGAGGTAGATTCTAAAAATAAAGAATTGATATCTGATATTTCCAAAAAATTTAATGACATTGATTATTCAGTAGAGGTGATTACGGATATGGGAAACAATTATATCGGTAATTCCTGTGATATTTTAATTTCATTTACTGATAATTATAATTTAAATAATCTTGTTGCACGTGGTGATATTGTAAAAGTTATTGTTGACAATAATAATCTGAATACTGATGATTATGATATTGTTGTTTCTTTTGATGATATAAGTCAAAATAACGATTATTTTATTAAAATCGATAATGATTTCGCATCAGAATTTTTAGAAAAACTTGAAAATATAATAAGAGATGGTTATGAGTTTTAAAAATAAACTTTTTTCAAAGTTTCCAAGCAGATATATTTCTTATAAGGTTAAAGATAAATCCAAAGCTTCAGAAATTATTGAAGGATATAAAGCTATTCGTAAAAATAATCTGTTTGATGATGAATTTTATTTAAAAAAATATCCTAAAGTTTCATCATCTGGAATGGATCCGCTGCTTCACTATATTTTCTTTGGTTTTGATGAAGGTAAAAAGCCTAATGACACCTTTGACGGTGTTTTTTATAAAAATCATTATTCTGATGTTAATATCAATCCTTTAGTTCATTATGCATTATATGGAATTAAGCAGAATCGCCAAATCAGGGTTCAAAATAGTGATTTATCTGAATTTGCAAATGAGAATAAGAAAAATATTCTATTTGTTTTACATGAGAAAATCGGTACAATCGGCGGAACAGGTTTTTTAAACATGGATATTATTGATAACTTGCCTGATGAGTATAATGCTTTTATCTTAACTTCTGATGGCGAGGATGTTGAATTATGGAACGCTGATGAAAATTTAGAAAAAATTGCCAATTATGATGTTTCTTTTAATACTAATTTTTCAGTCATAGATAATGATGATAATTTCATTTCTCATGACAGTTTTGAAAACATTTTTTCCAATCATGAGTTTGCTATCATTTACGATGAAATCCTTTCAAAATTAAGAATTAGTTTAGTTCATATTAATCATTTAATTAATCATAGTTTTGATTTAATTAATATTATAACAAAAAAATCCATTCCATTTCTCGTTAATCTACATGACTTCTATTATGTTTGCCCATCCATCCATTTAGTTGATATCAATTGTCAATATTGTAACTTCAATTGTCAAAATTGTAAAGGTATTGCTCATAAATCAGATATTACTAATGAAGAAATCCTTAAAAGATGGCATGAAGAATGCTGTGCTCTTTTAGAAAAATCATCTATAAATATAGCACCTACTCAAAGTGTAGTCGATATATATCGAAATATTTATCCCGATTTAAATAATTTTGACGTGATAGAACATGGTGTAACGGTGGATAAATCTTCATATACTCCAAAATTAACTGCAAATCCTATAAAGATTTTAGTTCCAGGACATGTATCACCCCATAAAGGTTCATTAGTAATAAAACAGCTGAAAGAATTTGATAAAAGCAATAACCTGGAATTGCATTTCATGGGAACTACAATTCCAAATTTAAATAACTATGGAATAAATCATGGTAAGTATGAAAGAAATGATTTTAATAGAATTGTATCAGAAATAGAACCTTCATTTTCTTTAATATTATCGACTTGTCCTGAAACTTATTCATATACTTTAACAGAGTCCTGGATGGCAGGTATACCAGTTATAGCATCAAATCTTGGAGCTTTAAAACAAAGAATTTCATCAACTGATGCGGGCTGGCTGGCTGATTATACAAATATAAATGATATTTATAACTTAATTATTAATATTAATCAAAATGATTATGATAAGAAAGTTTCAAATATTTCAAAGATTAAGTTTAAAGATTTAAATGAAATGTGTGATGAATATATAAGTTTATATAATAAATTAACTGATTAAAATGGCTGATTATAATATTTCCGTTATTGTCTCTACTTATAATACTGGTGATTATTTAACTGAGTTTTTAGACTCTATAAAATCCCAAAGTATTGGATTTGAAAATATTGAAGTTATTTTCGTTGATGATAAATCAACTGATAATTATACTTTGGATTTATTAAAAAAACTAGATCAATCTTACACCAATGTTAAAGTTGAATTTTTAGATGATAATAGTGGATTTCCTGGAACTGGAAGAAATACAGGTTTAAATTTGTCCAGTGCTGATTATGTTATTTTTGCTGACCATGATGATACCTATACCGAAAATGCATTTGAGATAATGTGTAATAAAATCGGTGAAAATGATATGCTAATATCTAATTTTAATCAGGTTTATCCAAATAAAACTATTCCATTTAAGTCAATTTATAAAAATTCAGGTGAAATAGAGGTTAAAAACATTGATGAAGATAAAAATCTTTTAAGAGTACCTGCTGCAATATGGACAAGATTATTCAGAAAAAATTTTTTATTAAAAAATAATATTAGTTTTTTGGAGGGTATGCTGGCTGAGGATGTTTATGTTGCCACATATTCCTGCCTTAAAGCTGATGGAATAATTTATCTTAATGATTTTTATTCTTATAATTACAAAATAAGAGATAGCGATAATGATAAGTCAACTATTCATGTAAGGAATCGTAAATATATAGAGGCAATATTGAATGGTTATTATAAAATCGATGAGATGTTAATAAGTTTAAACAAGACATCTTATGGTGAAATAATCTTTAAGAGTCATCTTACATCATGGCTATATACAATTGTTTTATCCAAAATATGTGATGAAGACAAAAAAGAATTATTTATTAAATCATATGATATATTTAATAAATATTACAGCGAAGATCCTTTCTTTAAAAAAAGATATGATAAATTAGTTGATTTAATTTTAAGTAAAAAGTTTGATGATGCGGTTATAGAATCTAATAAATTAGAAAAAACTCAGGAAAATATGAATAACAGAAGTTTCATTTCTAAAATAAAGAATAAATTGGTCGGATAAAATGGCAAAATATAAAGTTAGTGTGGTTGTTCCAACATATAATTCAGGTCTTTTTCTCAATGCTTTTTTTGATTCAATAATGTATCAGAGTTTAGGCTTTGAGAATATTGAAGTTATTTTTGTTGATGACTGTTCCGACGATGAATATACTCTATATCTTCTTGATTTATTTGATGAGAATTTTTCTAATGTAAAATCAATTTCTTTAGAGAAAAATTCTGGATTTCCGGGAACCGGACGTAATACTGGCTTAATAATAGCCGATTCCGAATATGTAATTTTTTCAGACCATGACGACACATATAATCCAGATGCTTTTGAGATTATGTATGATAATGCGACAAAAAATGATGCCGATATGCTTATAACGAACTATTATAGGATTTTTCCTGATGAACGGGAAAAAGTCAAAACAGTTTTCAATGGGGAAAATATAGTAGTAAATGATGTTAACGAAGATACGCGCCTATTTTCTATAGATCCGGCAATTTGGTGCAAACTGTTTAGAAAGGATTTTTTAATTGAGAATGATATCCGTTTCTTGGAAGGCATGTTGGCTGAAGATTTATACTTTTTCATCGTTTCTTTATTTAAATCATCCTCCACTGTTTATTTGGATGATGTTTATAGTTATAATTATTATATTCGTAATGTTGAAGGTGATAAATCTACAATTCACATCAGAAATAAAAAATATTTGGGAAAAATGATTGAAGGATACTGGAAAACAGAAGAATTCTTAGAAAATAATGATTATAATAAATATTATGCTGAAATTTTCAATATGCACTTTGTATATTGGTTAACCAGTTTAATACTTAGCGGTATTACTGATGATGAAAAGTTAGAATTGATTATGGATATTAATGAACTTCTTAAAAAGGATGTTGAAGTAATTCCCGGATTTAATGAAAGAATTTATGCTAGTTTAACTAAACCTATTTTAGAAGAGGATTATGCAAAAACAGTTAAAAATATTAATTCTATTTCAAGATATCGTGGAATCTTACTGAAATTGACCGGTACTTTTTCAAGACTTAGGGGGTAGGCCATGTTTTTAAAACATAAAATATTTGGAAAATTATTTAATATTTTCACTAAATCTAAGATTAATAATAATTTAGTTTCTTTCATAATTGATTCTAATGAATCATTTAGCGGAAATTTGGAATATATCAAAAAAGAATTTGAAAATAGAGGTAATTTTCAGTTTCATTTTTATTATAAGGATAAACTGTCTTTAAGTTCTTTAAAAAAATTGGCTACTTCAAAATATGTATTTTTAAATGATAATTTCTTTCCTTTAGCTTTTATGGATTTTAATAAGGAAACTCTTGTTATCCAATTATGGCATGCTCCTGGTGCCTTTAAAAAGTTTGGTGGCAGTGTTGAAAATGCTTCAATGCTTAAATTAATTTCAGATAAAACTGATTATTTGATTATTACATCCACATACAACGAATCTTATTACAGCGAAGCATTTCAAATTGAAAAATCCAAAATTAAACCTTTAGGTCTTCCGAGGGCAGATTATTATTTCGAAAAGCATGATATTGATAGACTGCGAAATAATTTTAATGAAAAATATGGAATTAATTCTAATAAGAAAATAATTTTGTATACTCCTACTTTCAGAGAAAATAAAGAATATAATAATGTTTTTAATTATTTGGATTTAAATGAATTTAATAATAAACTGTCTGATGAATATGTTTTAGTTTTAAGGCTCCATCCTAAAATTAAAAAATTTTATTCAGAAGATATTTCTGTTAATGGGGATTATATTGATTGCAGCGATTATAAAAATGAACAGGAGCTATTATTATTGTCAGATATATTAATAACAGATTATTCTTCAATAATGATAGAATTTGGACTATTAAATAAACCAATTATATTTTTTGCTTATGATTTGGATAATTATTTGTCAAATGAGAGGGGATTTTATTTGGATTATAAAAAAGACCTTCCCGGACCTGTTGTTTATACCACTGAAGAATTGATTGATGTTATCAGTGAGGGAATTGATACTTCCAAATTAAAGTCATTTACTGAGACTCAATTTAATCAAATAGATGGTGGAGCATCTGCAAGGATTGTTGATTTTGTTCTAAAAGAAGGTGGCAAAAATGGATAATGTTAAAGTTAGCATAATATTGCCGGTATTTAATGAGGAAGAATATATATCAGCAACCATAGATTCAATCATCAATCAGGATTTTACGGATTTTGAAGTAATTGTAATTGATGACGGCTCAACAGATAACACCTTAAAAATCATCGAAGAAAAATTACTCAACTCTCCAATTTCACATAAGATTATCCATCAGGAAAATAAAGGGGTAAGTTCCGCTAGAAATAAGGGAATTTCTCTTGCCTGCGGTGAATATATTGTATTTATCGACGGTGATGATTATATTCTGACTAATCATTTATCTCAATTATACAACGAGGGCTATGATTTTAGTTTAACTCAAATGGTTAAAAAAGAGGGAAATGATTTAACAAATCCTCATTATTACGAATTTGAAGAAATCAATACTGAAGACTTCATTAAATTAGAGTTAGAGATGAAAATACCTTTTAATTTTGTTCAATTATCATACAAAACAGATATTATAAAGAAAAATAATTTAAAATTCCGTGAAGATGTAAGTTATGGTGAAGATACGGATTTTGCTTTAAAGGCATTAAGCTACGGTAATTCAATAAAAGTCAATAATGAAATTACTTATTATTATATTCAGCATGAAGAATCATTAATCAGTACTTCCAAATTAAAACGTTTTGATTATATTCCTGTTTTAGAGGATTTAGCTGTCTTTTTCAAAAAACAAAATCAGGATGACTTGTCAGAATTGGTAATTAGCTCCAGAATTCCAAGAGCTATTTTTGGAAATATGAACTACTTCTTTTATAATAATTACGATTATGATGAAGTAATTAAAAAAATGAAAGATTTGGATTTATTCACAAAATTATCTAATTTCAAAGGGGATAAAAAATTCTCACTTAAAATTAAGTTATTTTTATTTAATCCTAAGTTATACTATATAGTGTGGAAAAAATTTAAAAATTCAATTTAGATATTATGAAAGTTTCAGTTATCACCCCCAATTATAATGGAGTTAAATTTCTTAAAAATTATTTTAAATCACTTGATGATGACAGTGAATATATAGGTGAAGTAATAATCATTGATAACGGATCTGATGACTCCAGTATAGATTATATTCAAAATAATTCATTTAATTTTCCAGTCGTACTGATTAAAAATGATGAAAACATGGGTTTTGCACCTGCTGTTAATCAGGGAATTTTAAAGGCAAAACATGACTATATTTTCTCCTTAAATAATGACACTGAAATTAAAAAAGGTTCAATTAAGGCGATGCTGGATTTGATTCGGGATGAAAATGTCTTTTCCGTTCAGGCTAAAATGCTTCAATCCAACAATAAGCAGCTCATCGACGATGCGGGAGATGCATATAACCTCCTTGGATGGACCAAAAAAATAGGGGAAAATCAAAGTTCTGATAATTATTCTCAAGTTGTAGAAATCTTTTCAAGCTGTGCTGGAGCCGCATTATACAAAAAGGATGTTTTAAATGAAATTGGTCTGTTTGATGATAATTTCTTTGCATATATGGAAGATGTCGATTTGGCCATCAGGTCGCAAATTAACGGCTATAAAAATTTATTGTGTCCCGAAGCTATTGTATATCATATTGGCAGTGCAACGAGCGGCAGCAGATATAATGAGTTTAAAGTTAAGATAGCGGCCCGTAATAATATATGGACTGTTTATAAAAATTTGCCAATTCCATTAAAGATTATTAACTTTATATTTTTGTTTTTAGGTTTCTTGATAAAATATATTTTCTTTGTAAAAAAAGGATTCGGTTCACTTTATCTTGAAGGTATTAAAGAAGGCATGTCTACACGATCCAAACTTAAAAAAGTAAATTTTAAAAAAGATAATTTGAAAAACTATTTTAAACTAGAGTATAAATTAATTGTAAATACATTAAAATTTATAAAAAAGTGAAGTATTATGGATTTGTCGGTTGTAATAGTAAATTATGGAACGTTTGAATTAACAAAAAATACCATTAATTCAATATTGGATTATACTTATCCCTTTAGTATTGAAATCATTGTTGTGGATAATGCTTCAGTAGATGACAGCTTATCAAAACTTAAGGAGTACTTTAAAGATAAAGTAAAGTTCATCGCTTCCAAATCAAATAATGGTTTTGCTGCAGGAAATAATCAGGCATTGAAAATTGTTGATTCCAAATATATTTTACTTTTAAACTCGGATACTATCGTTTGGCAAAATACTTTGGAAGATATTTATAATTTTATGGAAAACAATCCTGATGTCGGTGCATGTGGATGTCAGGTACTTTTGGAAGACAATACGCTTGATAAGGCATGTAAACGCAGTTTTCCCAATGTAAAAAATTCATTTTTTAGACTATTTCATATTCCAACTAAAAGTAAAGACGATAATTATAATTTAGATGATTTGGATGATAGTGGAGTTTATGAAATTGATTGTCTGACCGGTGCGTTTATTTTTACCAGAAAAAAAGTCCTGGACGGCATCGGCTTGTTGGATGAGACATTTTTCATGTATGGCGAAGATATAGATTTATGTTATAGAATTAAAAAAGCTGGCTGGAAAATAATTTACTATGGAAAGGATAAAATAACTCACTTTAAAGGTGCAAGCAGTAAAAGACAAAGGCCAAAACTTATTTATGAATTTTATCGTGCAATGTATATTTATTATAAGAAACATCATTCACAAGAATCAAATTTTTTAGTAAACATTGTAGTATATTTAGGAATATTTTTGTTATGTATTGTTAAACTTTTTTTAAATATTTTCAAAAAGAAAAATTAAATATTCAATGAAATGTATATAATATATTAACTAATTTTCGTGGTTAATATATGATAAGAGAAAATCAAAGATGGTTCAATTTTACATTGGTTTTAATCGATGTTGCCGTAATAGTGTTATCTTTAGCTATTTCATGGTGGATTCGTTTTAAAACTACAATTTTTGGCCCTATCGGAGGACATTTACCTATTCAGAGTTATCTGATTTTTCTAATCTTTATTGTCATTCCCGTTTATTTAATTTTGTATTTCTCTTTTGGGTTATATAAACCTCGCAGAACCTATAAAACGATTTTTTCAGAAGCTACACAAATTATTAAAGTTAATATTGTTGCATTTGTCGTGTTAGTTGCTATATTATTTATTCTAAATCAGCCGGACTTTTCAAGAATAATGCTGTTTCTTTTGGCTGTTGTTGCAACAATCATAGGTATAATTGAAAGATTCATTATAAGGAGTATTCTTAAAAAAATACGTATAGAAAATAGAAATCTTAAACATATTCTTATTGTTGGAGATAATGATTTGGCATTTACTTTTGCACGTAAAATAAGAAACAATCCGTATTTAGGTTTTGATATTAGTGGATTTTTAGGAAGAAGTGATCGTGTCGGCCTTGAGGTTGAAGGAAGCAAAATCATTGGTGCTTTCAAAGATTTAGATTATGTTTTGGATCATCATACTTATGACCGTGTCGTTTTAGCTATTCCATTAAAATATTATTATAAAATAAATGAGCTGGTGGAAAGCTGTGAACGTGTGGGAATAAAAGCAGAAATTATTCCGGATTATATAAGGTATTTTCCGGCTCAGCCATCAGTTGACATGATTGAAGATATTCCAATTATTAATATAAGGTATGTTCCATTAGATGATGCATTTAATAGATTTATAAAAAATCTTTCCGATTATATTATTGCTGTAATAGCTATTATTATAACTTCTCCAATTATGATAATTACTGCAATTGCAATAAAATTAACTTCACCAGGTCCTATTATTTTTAAACAGGAAAGAATAGGATTTCATGGAAAACCTTTTGAAATGTATAAGTTTCGCAGTATGAAAGTTCAAAATCCGGACGATGAAAAATCAGGATGGACTACAAAAGATGATCCTAGAAAAACCAGGATTGGGGATTTTATTAGAAAAACAAGTATTGATGAATTGCCCCAGTTTTTCAATGTATTGAAAGGGGATATGAGTGTAGTAGGACCAAGGCCTGAAAGACCATATTTTGTCGATGAGTTTAGAAAAGAAATTCCTAAATATATGGTTAAGCATCAGGTCAGACCAGGCATTACCGGATGGGCTCAAATTCATGGTTGTAGAGGAGATACTTCTATTAAAAAACGTATAGAATATGATATTGAATACGTAGAAAACTGGCATATGGGATTGGATTTAGGTATAATGATTAAAACTGTAGTAAAGAAAAATCCTAATGCATATTAATAATCATCACATATTTAATAATTTATAGATTATTTAAACCATTTTAAGAAATATTTTTATAAAATATTACTCTTCAAATGCTCTCCCACATTACTTATATTATAGGAAAATACAAAATAATAATTAACTTTCTTATGAGGGGTTTGGTATGGAAAAAGAAATTTTAGAACAATACAATAAAGTCAAAGATATACTCTCTGAAGAAGAATTTTTAGCCGAAATGGAAGAAATGCGTGCAATGAATGAAGATATTGAATTTTATGATGAATTAAATTCTGCACAGGATGTTGTTAAAAACCATCTTGGCGCTACTGAAATTACAAAGGTTGAAGATTCAACTGAAGAAGACGATGAAGATTTTGAAGAAATCGTAATGACAGATGAACTTTTAGAAAAATACAATAAAGTTAAAGATTATCTTTCCGAAGAGGAATTTTTAGCAAAGATGAATGAGAAAAAAAGAGAAAATTCAGAAATATCCTTTATGAGTGAAGATTCTTTTGCTGACCAAATCATTGAAGAATATACAGATGAAGATGAGGACCTTTTCGTTGAAAAAGATGAACGATCCAGCGAGGATATAGGATTGCTTGAAGATGGAGACAAAGATAAATCATTTACCGGAATTGTAAAAAGTATAAGCAATCCAAGATCATTTACTACCCGTAAAGGAAATCCTGGTAAAGTTTGTAATGTTGATGTTGAAGATAAAACCGGGAAAATACGTGTTGTTTTATGGACTGAAAATATTAAACATTTAAAAAATATTTCAGAAGGAGACATTGTACATGTTGGGGATGTAGACATTAAAGACGGATATTCTGGTATTGAAGCTACAATGAGACCTAGATCTGTATTTGAAAAAGTAGTTGATGCAAACCCTAATGATTATCCAGCTTACACGGAAGAAATTACTCCTATTGGCGATATATCAGACTTGGATTCTGATGATGAAATAAACATCATTGCCAGAATTACAAGAATTCCGCCAGTTAGAACATATAATAAAAACGGTAAAGATGGTCAGGTTGCTTCTTTGGAACTTCAGGATGCTTCCGGAACTATAACATACACATTATGGAACAAAAATGTTGATTTAATTAAATCCTTGGATTTAAATGATGGAGATACTGTTAAAATTCTTAAAGCTAGAGTAAGGGACAGAAATGGTGAAAAATCATTAAGCCATTGGGATGGAAGAATAATTAAAGATGATTATGATGTCCCTGATTTTGAGCATGAATTATCAAAAATCGATGAATTGGATGACGGAGACACTGATGTTGAAATAATTGGTGTTGTAAGTAAAATCCAGGATGTTAGAAAATTTATTAGAAAATCAGACCAAAGTGAAGGACAATTAAGAAACTTCAATATTACTGATGATACAGGATCTATTCGTGTTACTTTATGGGGTGACGCTGCAGATTTAGACATTAAAAAAGGAGATATTGTTAAATTAATTGGTGGAAATGTAGTTTATGATGAATATACTCCAGAAGGTCATTCCATAAATACTAACTTCTCAACTCAGGTGACTGTAAATCCTACAAATTTATCTGAAGATGAATTAACCTTATTCGATTCAATTAGAGAAAAATTACAGCCAATTCCTATTGAACAAGTCATGTTGTACGATGAGGACGGTGTTGATGTTGATGTAATGGGTAGAATAATGTCTGTTGGTGGTGTCAGAACATTTGAAAGACAAACTGACGGCAGTGTAGGACATGTTCGTTCCGCATCCCTTTCAGATGGAACCCATGTCATTCAATTATCCTTATGGGATAATAAAACTGAAATTGATTTAGGTATCGGTGAAGCTTATTTAATTGAAAATGCCAGAGTAAGATTCACTATGGATTCAATTGGTTTAAATATAGGTTCATCTTCAAGAATTGTTAAGTTATCTGAAGAAGAAGCTAAATTCTTACCATCATTTGAAACTTTAGAGAAAATGATTTATGAATATCGTGAAATTTCCGATTTAGAAGAGTATGATGAAAACATTTTCATTGTAGCAAGAATTTTTGAAGTATTTGATGCTCGTGAATTCGAAAGAGATGACGGTACCAAAAATTTAGTTAGAAATATTGAAATTGCAGATAATTCACAGGCCATCAGGGTATCCTTATGGGGTGAAGATGCTAAAAGAGAATTTGATGAAGGTGAAGCAATCAAAATCCAAAACCCTAGAGTTGATTTCTTTAATGATCAATTAAATTTAAGCATTGGTGAATCTACAGCTATTGTAAAACCAAGTGATGAAGAATTAATGAATTTACCTTCATTCGATGAATTAAAAGAAGCAATTTATGTTCCTAAAGATATCGAAGCTATTGAAGATGAAGATTTCAATGTGCGTGTTACAGGTACTCTTCAGGAAATAATTTCAGACAGATTACTCATTAGAAAATGTCCTAATTGTGGTAATTCCATTGGAGACATTGAACTTGATGGTGAAACTACTTGTGAATATTGTGGAGAATCATTTGATGAACCTAATACTACAATTATGATTCCTGCTACTTTAGTTGATGATACTGGAGATATTGGAATTACTTTCTTCGATAATCTTGTTGAAGAGTTACTTGAAATGCCTAAAGATGAAATCGTTACTATAGTTAACGATGATCCTGGTGCTTTAGAAGGAAGAATTGAAGATTTAAATGGTATTACTGTAGAAGTAATTGCAAATGTTAGATATGATGACTTTAATGAAGTTAGAAAACTCAGCCCAAAGAAAATTTTACAAAAATATTATTAAATTAAATTAAGGATGGATTATTATGGTGGAATTAGAAGATTTACCAAGTGTCGGTGAAAAAACAGCTGAAAAATTAAGAGATGCAGGTTTTGCAGATATGATGAGATTAGCTACAGCTACTCCAAAAGAATTATCAGTTAAAGCAGAAATTGGAGAAGGTGTTGCTGAAAAAGTTATTGAAGCAGCACGTAAAGCTGAAGATATTGGCTTTGAAACTGCATTGGAAGTTGATGAAAGAAGAAAAGATGTTGGTCATATTTCTGTTGGAAGTAAAGGATTCAATGATTTGATTGGTGGTGGTATTGAAACTCAAGCTATCACTGAAGTATTTGGTGAATTTGGATCCGGTAAAAGTCAAATTTCACACGAATTAGCAGTTACTGTTCAATTACCTGAAGAATTAGGTGGTCTTGATGGAGATTGTGTTTTTGTTGATACTGAAAATACATTCCGTCCTGAAAGAATTAAACAAATTGCAAATGGTTTTGAATTAGAAGTTGAAGAAGTTTTACAAAGAATTCATGTTGCTCGTGCATTTAACTCTTCTCACCAAATTTTAATGGTTGATAAAATTAATGAACTTATTCAAAATGGTACTAATGTTAAATTAGTTATTGTCGATTCATTAATGGCTCACTTTAGGGCAGAATATGTTGGAAGAGAGTCTTTAGCTGTAAGACAACAAAAATTAAACCAACATTTACACTCACTTCAACAAATTGCAAATACTTATAATGTAGCAGTATTTATTACAAACCAAGTTCAAGCTAAACCAGATTCCTTCTTTGGAAGCCCTACTAAAGCTATCGGTGGTCACGTTTTAGGACACGCTTCTACATACAGAATTTGGCTTAAAAAAGGACTTGCAGGTAAAAGAATTGCTCGTTTGGTTGACAGCCCTCATTTACCTGAAGGTGAATGTGTATTCAAAATTACTAATGAAGGTATTGTAGACTAAATATCTTCATCTATTTTTTCTTTTTCCTTTACTTTTAAATATTTTAATTACCTATTTTTTAATAATGAACGCTATTGAAATCACTATTTTATCAATTGTTTTAATGATTGCTTTAGGTTATTTTTTAAAGCGAATTGATTTTATATCTTTTAAAGATGTTGATACTTTAAATAATATAGTGATTTATATTTTTCTTCCGAGTATGATTTTTCATGCTCTTTATACTGCAGATTTATCATTAATGCCACAATTAGGAATTCTTCCATTCGTTATTTTAGCTTCTTCTTTCATAACGGGAATTGTTTCTTATTTTATTCTAAAATCTTTTAATCTATCTGATAAACGCTTGTGGAGTATTTTAATAACTGTTATGATTGCAAATACTGGATTTATGGGTTATCCTATCAGTCTAGGTATTTATGGTTATGAAGGTTTTTTAAGAGCCATATTCTGTGATACTGCTACTATGTTTTTATTTTTAATACTGTCTTTTGTTTTAATTTTAAAATTTGGAGGCAGTGTAAAGACCGCTGTTAAAAAAATCGCTCTGTTTCCTCCGGTATGGGCAATTATTCTAGGTATTTCATTAAATTCCCTTAATATTCCAATTGGTCCGGTTTTAGATAATACTATAAATTATTTGGGAAATGCTGCTATTCCTCTAATTATGTTATCTTTAGGTGTTTCCATTGATTTGAGGGGATTAAAACGTTCAAAATCCGCAATAATTTTTACATCTATTATAAAATTGGCATTTTTTCCATTCATAGCCTTTTTAATAGTATCATTTTTAGGTCTTGTTGATCTTCAATATAATGTCTCTATTGTTGAAGCTGCAATGCCATCAGGTATGCTGTCTTTAGTTTTGGCTATTACATATAAATTGGATTATGAATTGACTTCCGATTGTATTTTAATAAATACTGTATTTTCGCTTGTAACTTTGCCCATAATTATCATGTTAATTTAGAAAATTTTATTCTATTAAAATTTTTGCATTCCTAAAAATTATTGATAAGATTTTTTATTATATTCAAAAAGCCTTTAAAAATCTTTTTTTTTAAATTAAGATTAATTTAAGGATTATTTTTTCTCATCATATATATACTTTACTCCAATATTTTTTCAGAAAGCTTTATTAATGTGTTTGTACTACATATTTAATATCTAACTCTATATGTTAGATAATTTCGCACACTTGTACAAGGTGAAAATTATGGCAGAAGAAAAAAGAGATAATAATGAAGAATTAAGGATAGGTGTTTACGTCTGTCACTGTGGTGTTAACATCGGTGGAGTCGTCGACTGTCCTGACGTAGCTGAATACGCTAAGACTTTACCTGGCGTTGTTCACGCGACTGATTATAAATATATGTGTTCTGACCCTGGTCAAGCTTTAATCCAAGAGGACATTAAAGAGAAAAACTTAAACCGTATTGTCGTAGCAGCTTGTTCCCCTCGTCTTCACGAACCTACTTTCCGTAGATGTGTAGAAGAAGCAGGATTAAACAAATTTTTATTTGAATTTGCTAACTTAAGAGAACAAGACTCTTGGGTACACATGGACTTACCTGAAGAAGCAACCCAAAAAGCTAAAGATTTAACTCGTATGGCTGTTGCTAAAGCAAGATTACTCGAACCATTAGAAGCTACTAAAGTAGCAGTAGATAACAAAGCATTAGTTATCGGTGGTGGAGTAGCTGGTATTCAAACCGCTTTAGATTTAGGTGACATGGGATTCAAAACCTACATGGTTGAAAGAAACCCAACCATTGGTGGACGTATGGGACAATTAGATAAAACTTTCCCTACTCTTGACTGTTCAATGTGTATTTTAGCACCAAAAATGGTAGACGCATTTAAACATGAAAATATTGAATTAATCTCTTACGCTGAAGTTAAAGAAGTAGACGGATACATCGGAAACTTCAAAGTAAAAGTTGAGAAAAAACCTAGATATGTTGATGAAGCTTTATGTACTGGATGTGGAGCTTGTCAAGAAGCTTGTCCTATCGAAATACCTAACTACTACGACGAAGGTGTCGGTATGGTTAAAGCTGCTTACATTCCTTTCCCACAAGCTGTACCATTATGTGCAACCATCGATAAAGACTACTGTATCGAATGTAACTTATGTGTACAAGCATGTGGACCAGATGCAATTGACCACAACCAACAACCTGAAGAAATTGAATTAGAAGTTGGTACTATTATTGCAGCTATCGGTTACGACCCATTCGACCCATCTAGTATCTATCAATATGGATACGGCCGTTACACTAACGTAATTACTGCAATGGAAATTGAAAGAATGATTAACGCATCAGGTCCTACTGGTGGACACGTTATCAAACCATCTGACGGTATCGAACCTGAACGTGTTGCATTTATCCACTGTGTCGGTTCAAGAGATGAGCAAATCGGTAAACCTTACTGTTCCAGAGTATGTTGTATGTACTCCATGAAAAACGCTCAATTATGTATTGACCACGAACCTGACACTGAAGTAACCTGTTACTACATGGATATCCGTTCATTCGGTAAAGGATATGAAGAGTTCTACAAAACCTCTCAAGAAAAATACGGTATTGAATTTATTAGAGGAAGACCAGCACAAATCTTCGAAAATGATGACTTAACCTTAACAATCAGAGCAGAAGATACTTTACTCGGTAAAGTAACTGAATACACATACGACTTAGTTGTATTAAGTGTTGGACTTGAACACTCTGCAGGATCTGACGACCTCAGACAAATCTTAGGTGTTTCCAAATCCGCAGACGGATTCTACATGGAAGCTCACCCTAAACTCAGACCTGTTGACACCTTAACTGACGGTGTTTACATTGCTGGTGTAGCTCAAGGTCCTAAAGATATTCCTGACTCTGTAGCTCAAGGTTCTGCTGCTGCATCCAGAGCAGCTATCCCAATGGCTAAAGGTCAAGTAGAAATCGAACCTATTGTCGCACGTACTGATGAAGGTATTTGTGGTGCTTGTGAAGTTTGTGTCGAATTATGTCCATTCGCTGCAATTTCAATTGTTGAAGATTCCGGATCCCACCATGCAGAAATTAACACTGCTTTATGTAAAGGATGTGGTACCTGTGTAGGTGCATGTCCATCTGGTGCAATGGATCAACAACACTTCAAAACCGATCAAATTATGGCACAAATCAGTGCTGCTCTTGAAGACATAGGAAAATAGATTTAGAGATTATTTAATCTCTATTTCTTTTACTTT
The DNA here is from genome assembly GCF_045646045.1 of Methanobrevibacter sp. Classification (GTDB taxonomy): domain Archaea; phylum Methanobacteriota; class Methanobacteria; order Methanobacteriales; family Methanobacteriaceae; genus Methanocatella. The sequence continues at coordinate 75,948 of NZ_JAZRJY010000091.1, forward strand.
TTTTTTAAAATTTTTTTTATAATTGGAATTCTTTTTAGGAAACTATTTTTTTCATAACTCTTATATTATAAGATTTACAAAATTAATATATACTATTTAATTTAGGTGTAGTAAATGACTGATTATCATGAAGAAATTTTAAACTTTGAAAAGATAGCACAAGAACATACTCAATATATGAGAAACAGTATTAATTTAATTGCTTCTGAAAATGTAACCAGTGTAGAAGTTACTGAAGCTTTAGCTACTGATTTTGCTCATAGATATGCTGAAGGACAAGCATTTCAGAGATTTTATGAAGGATGCCAATATGTCGATTTAGTTGAAGATAAAACCAAAAAACTTTCATGTGAAGTTTATGACTGTGAATATGCAAATGTTCAGCCTGTTTCAGGTGTAACTGCAAATCTCGCAGCATTTTTTGCTTTTTCAAAGCCTGGAGATAAGGTAATGGCTTTGGAAGTTCCTTCAGGAGGTCACATTTCTCACGCTGATGTTAGTGCTGCCGGTATTCATGGTTTAAAAACAATATTCCACCCGCTTGATAGTAATATAATGAACATTGACATAGATGCAATGAATAAAAAAATCTTGGAAGAAAAACCAAAAATTGTCTTATTCGGTGGAAGTTTATTCTTATTCCCTCATCCAATTAAAGAAGCTCGTGAAGCTGCTGATGAAGTTGGAGCTACTATAATGTATGATGGTGCTCATGTTTTAGGTCTTATTGCTGGAGGCCAATTCCAACAGCCACTTAAAGAAGGTGCAGATTTAATGATGGGAAGTACTCACAAAACATTCCCGGGTCCTCAGGGAGGAATTATCCTTTCCAGTAAAGAAAATGAGGAAATCATTGACAATGCAGTTTTCCCTGGTGTTGTAAGTAATCACCATTTACACCATTTACTTGGTTTAGGTATTGCTACAGCTGAAATGTTGGAATTTGGAGAAGCTTATGCTAAACAAACCATTAAAAATGCTCAGGCTTTAGGTCAAGCTTTGTATGAAAGAGGATTTGATGTATTATGTGAAGATTTGGGATTCACACAATCTCATCAAGTTGCTGTTAACTTAACTAAAATTAGATCCGCATCCGATATTGCTCGTGAATTAGCAGACAATAATGTTATTTTAAATAAAAACCTCTTGCCTGGAGACAACAGAGATAACAGTGATGATCCATCCGGTATTAGAATTGGTACTCAGGAAATTACCAGAAGAGGTTTAAAAGAAAAAGAAATGGATGAAGTTGCTGAATTTATTAAACGTGTTGCAGTTGATAAGGAAGATATTGCAGATGAAGTTGCTGAATTCATGAACCAGTACACTGTACTCGACTATGCATTCTCCAAAAAGGATGCTTATGAATATCATAAATTATAGATTAGCATGAGAATAGGATTTGCTTTTACTGGTGCAGGTCATTTACTCAATGAATCTGTTCAGGTAGCTGAAAAATTAGCTAAGGATCATGAGGTCACAATATTTCTCTCAGGAGCAGCCGAAGAAGTATTGAAGATGTATGGTCTTTATGAAAGAGTTGCCAGATTAACCGGCGGTAAATACAGAGAACTTGCAACAGATTCCAATCAAAAATTTTCATTTCCAATAACAGGCAGATTCTCCCTAGGCAAATATGATTTATTGATTGTTTCACCTGCAACAGCTAATACTGTTTCTAAAATTGTTTACGGTATTGCCGATACTTTAGTAACGAATGTTGTTGCACAGGCAGGTAAAGGTGCAGTAAAAACTTTCATGGTTCCTGTTGATATTCATCCGGGACCTGTTGATACAGTTTTACCATCAAAAATTGAAAAAGACAAATGTCAAAGTTGTGATGATTGCGTTGCATCTCTAGCATGTCCTGAAGGTGCAATTATTCCTCATGATGAAATAGATTTGACAAAATGTGTTGGATGTGGACAGTGCAGAAATACCTGTCCCTATGATGCAATTTCTGAAGGTAAAATAATTACCATATATATGCGTGACATTGATATTGAAAATACTCGTAAATTATCTGAAATTGACGATATTCAAATATTTGAACATCCTAATGATATTTTTGATAAAATTTAGTTCTTTTTTTATTTATTTGTTCAAATTTAAAGTATTACTAATTTTTCATGTTTAAATATTGGTTATTACTGTTTTTATTCAATTTTTTTTGTTTTAATTGATTAAAACATTCTTATTTTTCTTTTTTTGTAAAATTTTTCAAAAGTTTTATATGTAAATTTTAATAAAAATAAATATCAATTATTGTTAATATTTCGTTAATAATAATTATCAAATTTGATTGGAAAATAAGTTTATTTTCTGAAAAAATTAATTATATAATTAATTCACAAATGGGGATTAAAAAGATGTCTAAACATGAAATAAAGTCGATATCATTAATATTGTTTACATTAATGGTATTACTTATGGTTTCTTGCGTTTCAGCGCAAGATACATCTGATTTAATATCAGATAGTTCCGGCAATGTTTCAACTACAGACTCTGCTGTACTACAAGTTAGTGCAAATGACAATGTGTTGGCTGCCGGTGAAGGAACATTCATGGATTTAGCTGATGAACTTACTGGGGATACAAGTAGTTCTTTACAAACAAATGCTAAATCTTATGAAGGTAATTATTTAAATGAAATTCCTATTGCTGTTAATAGTGAAATACTTGGAATTAGTAATGATTACGTATTGTCCAGTGGAGAAACTGGTACTTTTACTGATTTGAGGAATGCTATTGATGGTGCTAGTGACACACTTGTTTTAGATTCTGATTATAAATATGATGCCAGTGTTGATACTCTCGATGCTGAATCTTGGAACAGTCATACTACTAGGTATGCTGATGGTATTTTTATTGATAAGAATATTACTATAGATGGTGCTGGCCATACGATTAATGCTTCTGAGGTTAACCGTGCATTTAAAATTTATGGCTTTAATATTGTAACTATTAAAAATACTATTTTTATAGATGGTAAAGCTGCTGAAGGTAAGGCTATTTATTCTTCCGGTGATTTAACTTTTGATAATTGTACTTTTATAGATGGTGCTAATACTTATGATGATAGTCAAGCTTTAAGTTCACATTCTATTTATCAGTCTCCTGATGAACCTGAAAGGGTTATTGTTATCAAGGATGCGGCCAGTTATAATGCTGCTTTGGCTAATCCTACTAGTGTATTAAACAGATATTATTATAATAATCCTAGGGAAGACGGTATTGATGAAAATGGTGATCTTGTTAGTGATTCAAATACTTTGATTGTTGGTCATAGTTGGAATGCTGCTATGCATGCTTGGACTGTTAATCCTCATGATCCTTCTATTCAGGTTTCTACTTTTCCTTGGATTGGTGTAAATTGTAATGGTCTTTCTGGTGAGTTTACGTTTAATTATGGTGATGAGATTAAGGCTGTTGCTGGTACTTTAGATCGTCCTTATCGTGTATATTCTGTTCCTAATGATTTGGGTATGACTGATTACAGGTTAGAGTGGGGTACTGGTAATACTGGTGCTGAAGAGTTAGATGTTAATAAAGTTAATGTTCGTTTTGTTGACACTTATAAGTCTTTCACTGATTTGAGGAATGCTATTGATGGTGCTAGTGATACACTTGTTTTAGATGCTGATTATGCGTATGATGCCAGTGTTGATACTCTCGATGATGTATCTTGGAATAGTCATACTACTAGGTATGCTGATGGTATTTTTATTGATAAGAATATTACTATTGATGGTGCGGGTCATATTATTAATGCTTCTCAGGTTAATCGTGCATTCAAAGTTTATGGTTTTAATATTGTAACTATTATTAATACTGGTTTTATTAATGGTAAGGCTGCTGAAGGTAAGTCTATTTATTCTTCTGGTGATTTAACTTATAAAAATTGTACTTTTACTACTGGTAGTAATTGTTATCATGATGGTGATGCTGTGAGTTCCGGTTCTGTTTATCAGTCTCCTGAACCTGAAAGGGTTATTGTTATCAAGGATGAGGCTAGTTATAATGCTGCTTTGGCTAATCCTACTAGTGTATTAAACAGATATTATTATAATAATCCTAGGGAAGACGGTATTGATGAAAATGGTAATCATGTTACTGATCCAGATACTTTGATTGTTGGTCATAGTTGGGATGCTGCTATGAATGCTCCTACTGATCCTGCTGAGACTTCTACTTTTCCTTGGATTGGTGTAAATTGTAATGGTCTTTCTGGTGAGTTCACGTTTAATTATGGTGATCAGATTAAGGCTGTTGCTAGTACTTTAGATCGTCCTTATCGTGTATATTCTGTTCCTAATGATTTAGGTATGACTGATTACAGGTTAGAGTGGGGTACTGGTGACCCTCTTGATAAAACTTTAGATGTTAATAAAGTTAATGTTCGTTTTGTTGACACTTATAAGTCTTTTACTGAATTGAGAAATGCTATTGATGCTACTCCTGCCGGTGGTGTACTTACTTTAGATGCTGATTATGCTTATGATCCTGTTGCTGATATTGCTGCTGAAAATGCTGTCAGATATCTGGATGGTATATTTATTAATAAGAATATTACTATTGATGGTGCAGGCCATATTATTAATGCTTCTGAAGCTAATCGTGCATTAAGAGTTTATGGATTTTCTAATTTAACTATTTTTAACACTGGTTTTATTAATGGTAAAGGTGATAAAGGAAAGTCTATCTATTCTTCTGGCAGTTTAACTTTTGAAAATTGTACTTTTACTACTGGTAGTAAATGTTATCATGATGATGATGCTGTAGATTCCGGTTCTGTTTATCAATCTCCTGATACAAATGTTAGATATATTGTTGTTAAGGACAAAGAAAGTTATGATGCTGCTTTGGCTGATCCGACCAGTCCTATGAATAGGATTTATTATGCATTTAATAGGGAAGATGGTATTGATGTAGACGGTAATCCTGTTCGTGATCCTTATACTTTTATTGCTGGTCATAGTTGGGAGGCTGCTATGAATGCCATTACTGATCCTGCTGAGACTTCTACTGCTCCTTGGATTTTTGTAAACTTGGTTGGTATTCTTAATGAGGATCTTGTTATTGAGTATGATGGTGAAGTTAAATTGATTGATCATATTGTTGGTCCTTTTAGTGTTAAACAATATTCTGTTCCTAATAACTTAAATGATATGGCTGATTATAGGTTAGAATGGGGTACTGGTAATCCTGGTACTAAAACTTTAGATGATGCTGAAGTTGAAGTTCTTTTCTATGATAATATTAATGGTACTTATACAGATTTACAATATAAAATTAATACTGCTACTGGTAGTTTAGTTTTACCTTATAATTTCACTTATACTCTTGAAATTGATGGTGCTAACTTCCCTAGTGGTGTTGTTATTAGTAATGAAGTAACTATTGATGGTAATGGAAAAACTATTAGTGGTAATAACAGTTATAGTATTTTCTATCTTAATAGATATTCTAATTTGACTATTAGTAATGCTACTCTTTGTGATGGTTTAGCAAATGTTAGTGGTACGGGTTCTATTACTTATGGTGGTGCTATATCTACTGATACTTATTGTAATTTGAATTTCACTGACTGTACTTTTAAAGATAATGTGGCTACTTATTCATCTAGTATGAGACATGGTGGTGCAATTGCTACTCAAGCTTATTGTAATTTGACTATTGCAAGTTCTAACTTTATAGATAATGTGGCTAGAAATTATGGTGGTGCAATTTATCTTGGATCTCAAAATAATGTAAATATAAAAGGTTCTAAGTTTGAAAATAACACTGCTGCTTCTGGTGGTGCAATTTATGCTTCTTCTAGTAGTAATGCTGTAATCAATATTGATGATGGTTCTGAATTTATTAATAATACTGCTAAAGGTTTAGGTGCTGGTAAAGGTGATGGTGGTGCAATTTATTCAAATAAAGCCACTATAAATATTAATGATGTTTTATTCAGTGGCAATAATGCTACTGGCCGTGGTGGAGCAATATATCATTATCAGGCATCCACTGTTTCTATTGTAGATTCTGAATTTGAGGATAATATTAATGCTGATGTTGCTAATTCCATTTATCTTGGTGCTAGTGGTAATTTATACTTGGAAAACAATGTTATAAATACTGATTTTGCAGAAATTTATAATAATTATGGTGTAATTACTTCTCAAGTTAATGCTACTATTTTAGAAAATAAAACTATTGATACTACTGATTCTTTATATGATTTGGTTGCTGTTGTTTGTGATGATAATGGTAACTTGATTTATGATGCTTATCTTCAGTTAACTGTTAATGGCATAGCTCAAACTACAACTGTTGGGTTTGAAAATTACACTGTTTTAAATTATGCTTTGGGCGATACTGGAGTTTATAAAGTTAATATGACTTCTAAAAAGGCTGCTCAAGTTTTAGATACTCATATTGGTATTTTAAGAAACATCAAAGGTACTT
>NZ_JAZRJY010000092.1:0-14237 GCF_045646045.1 Methanobrevibacter sp.
CTATGGAATCAGACCTGTAGCAAGCAGGATTCAATCCAAATTGAAATATTCATCAATTTCCATTTTACTGGCAATGGTTGTTGTATTGATTCCATTAATACTTCTGTTGGCTTATCTCATATTCGAACTTTCCATTTTTGCCAGTTGGTGTTTAGCCAATAACCCGAATATTGATGTAAATGGATTGATTTCCCAGGTATCTGGTTATTTGCCTGGAGTCGACGCTAATTCCCTTAATTTAATTATTCATTCAGCCATTGAAAAAATTGGAAGTTATCTTTTAAATTACTCTGTTACATTTTTAAGCAAATTTGCTAATATTACTTTGGACTTATTTATCCTGGTCTGTTCAGTATTCTATTTCGTGCGGGATGGTAAAAAGTGTTTGGAGTTTATCAAATCATTTATTCCTGATGATTCCAAGGACTTTTTTGATAGAACTGTGGCTGCAGTCGAAGATGTATTGAAAAGTATTTTCTATGGACACTTTCTAACATCTGTTATCATAGGTATCTTTGGATGTATCGGCTATTCTCTTTTAGGGTATCCATTCGGCATATTTTTAGGTGTATTGACAGGTATACTTCAATTGATTCCAGTATTTGGGCCTTGGCCAATATATTGGGCATTATTCTTTATTGACATTTTCTCAGGCAATTACGTTAGAGCTGTTGTAGTATTACTATTCGGATTTTTCTTGAGCACTATCGATATGTATATCAGACCGGCATTATCCAGCCATTATGCGGATATTCACCCATTAATCCTATTGATAGGATTTTTAGCCGGTCCATTGGTATACGGAATTGTCGGATTTATTGTAGGACCATTGATATTGGGAATTACTTATGCTGTTCTCGATAGCTATAGGCATGAATATCTTCTTGGTGATGACTAATGGAAAAGAATGTTGTAATATTGGATATTGATTATGTCACATATGACGATAAACCGGTCATTCGTTTGTTTTCAAAAAATGGGGATGAGAATGTAGTTCTGTTGGATGATACATTTGAGCCTTATTTGTATGTTGTATGTGATGATTTTGAAAGGGGAACTGTTGAAATTCAAGATAATCTTGATGTTCATGTTGAAAAAGTCATTAAAAAAGATTTTCAGGTCGAAAAAGAATTTCTTAAAGTCACATTCAATCATCCTCAGGAACTTGCAAAAAACAGGGATAAATTAAGAGATCTTGAAAGTGTGATTCAAATTAGGGAATTTGATATTCCTTTTTATAGAAGATATTTGATGAATAGGGATGTTATTCCTATGACTGAAGTGACAGCTATTGGTGAGGAATTGGATTCATTTTTAAACTTGGATTCTAAAAAGCAAGATATTCAAATAATTAAGCTCACCGAAGAGCTGAAACGTGTTCCTGATTATCCTCAAAAATTTAGAATTTTGAGTTTTGATTTGGAAGTAAGAAATCCTCACGGAATGCCTAATTCTGAAGAGGATGAAATTATTATGATAGGTGTGGCAAGTAATTTCGGTGTTAATCAAGTTATTTCCACAAAAACAAATTCAAAAGATAGGGATGATTTTGTAAATCATGTTGGATCCGAAAAAGAGATGATTGAAGAATTTGTAGATATTATTAAGACAAACAATGTGGATATTATAGTTGGATATAACTCTGACAATTTTGATTTCCCATATCTTAAGGATAGGGCAAAGATTTTGGATGTTGATTTGGATATTGGAATGGATGAATCTGAGGTCAAATATATTAGAAGAGGCTATGCTAATGCGGCATCTCTTAAAGGTTTGATTCATGTAGATTTATATCTGGTTATGAGAAGGTACATGTCCCTTGAGAGATATACCTTGGAACGAGTTTATTATGAATTGTTTGGTGAAGAAAAGATTGATGTTCCTGGGGAGCGAATTTGGGAATTCTGGGACAATGGCGGTGAAGAATTGGACAATCTATTTGACTATTCACTTGATGATGTTATTTCCACTTTAAAGATAGCAGAACAAACCTTACCTCTTAATTTAGAACTTACTCGTATTATTGGCCAGCCTTTGTTTGACGTTAGTCGTATGGCTACAGGTCAACAAGCTGAATGGTTTTTAGTCAAACAGGCTTATTTTGATAATGAAGTTGTACCAAATAAACAGGGATCAAACTTTACAGACCGTGCAAATGCTGAAGACAATGAGGGAGGATTTGTACTTGAACCTGATAAGGGATTGCATGAGAATTTAGTACAGTTCGATTTCAGAAGCCTGTATCCAAGTATTATTATTTCTAAAAATATTTCTCCGGATGTTTTGATAGAGGATGATGTGGACAATCCCGATGAGTATAATATGTCTCCGGAACATGAACTGAAATTCAGAAAAACTCCTCAAGGTTTCATTCCGTCAGTTATTGATAAAATCCTGCAGGAACGTTTTAGAATCAAACGTGAAATGAAGGCATGTGATGATCCAACTGAAAGAAAAGCTTTGGATGTACAGCAGCAAGCTATTAAACGATTAGCAAATACTATGTATGGTATTTATGGTTTTCCACGTTTCAGGTGGTATTCATTTGAATGTGCAAAAGCTATCACTTCCTGGGGAAGGCAATATATTAAACATGCTATGAAAGAATCTGAAAAATATGGTTTTAAAGCTATTTATGCCGATACTGATGGATTTTATGCAAAATATGTTAAAAAATAATCTATTAAAAATATTTTTTTTTATCTTAATGGTGCAAGAATACTAAAAAAATATGTGGTGTGTTTGGTATAATATTAAATTAATTCTTTTCTAATATCGGCTCCGGCAATGATTAGTAAGAGTGAAAACAATACCAGTATTATGCTAAAGCCAATAATTATAAAATTCAATACTGCAATTATAATATATAGCTTCCATAATGTGCTATCATTTTCATATTTAATCGAAAGCAAGTATATGGCCGCAGCAAAAATAAAGTATATTAATACTCCAAATATTAATATTTCAATGCTAGCTCCCCTTTGAGCTAATGCATATGCACCAGTATCTGAATTAAGTCCAATGGTCACTATTGATAATAGAATACCCATAGCGACATATCCGTATGATACTATTTTTGCTAGATTTCTGCCTTGCGGCCTATTTTCAAACATTTAAATCTATTCTTCAAGGTATGAATCAATATCGATATCTAAATCATTGCAGATTCCTTTTAACTGTTCATACAATTTAGCATCAATTTCAATTCCATTTTCTTCAGCATCAGCGATTCTTTTAACTTCCAAATCTCCTGGAATTGCAACAGTTTCACCAGTTGCTCTTACCTGGGATACAAAGTCTTCAGTATTATCTACAAAATCACCAAAGTCTCCAAATTTGGATGGATCAATTGCTATGTATAAATCTCCTTTAGTACAATCTTTTTCTGGTGATGCAGTACCGGTAACTCCCATACCATATCCTGCCTGTACTAATGGTCCGGTTAAAATTTCAATCATTAATGCAATTGCGTATCCTTTAAATCCACCAAATGGTAAAATAGAACCTCCGTCAAGAGCGGCTTCAGGATCAGTTGTTGGATTTCCGTCTTTATCTAAAGTCCATCCTTCAGGTAATTCTAAACCTTTTCTTTTTGATTCAATGATTTTTCCACGGGCGGTAACTGATGTTGCCATATCAACAGTAATGTAACTTTCAGATGGGATACCTATAGCTAATGGGTTGGTTCCTATTAATGCATCTTTTCCACCTAATGGTGCAATTGCAGGATCAGTATTTGCCATAACTATTCCAATAACATTTTCTCTTAATGCTAAATCAGAGTAAAATCCGGTTACACCGAAGTGGTTTGTATTATGCACACCTACACAACCAATACCTACTTCTTTTGCTTTTTTAATTGCAAGTTTCATTGCTTTGTAGGATACTGCTTGCCCAAATCCGCTGTTACCATTAATTAATGCAATAGCTGGAGTTTCTTTTTCAATTGTAATGTTGTCTTCTAAATTTATGGTTCCAGCTTCAATACTTGTTAAATATTGTGGAAATCTTCCAAGTCCGTGAGAAGTAAATCCTTTTAAATCAGCATCAATTGTAGCTTCAGCCACTAACTCACAGTCTTCTTCACTAGCTCCTAATTTTTTCAATATTTCTTTTACAAGAGCAATTTCGTTGTCTTTCGTAATTATCATTTTCTCCCCCTCTAGTATTCAATTGTTGAGCCTTCGAAAGCTTTAACAATAATTTTTTCATTATCAGTTACTTTACCAATTATTTGGCAGTTACAGTATTCATTTAAAGTATCCATAATTTTTTGTGCTTCACTTTCTTCAGTGATTACAACAAAACCTATTCCCATATTGAATACTTTGTACATTTCTTTAATGTCTACGTTTTGCTCATAGATAAGTTTGAATATTTCTGGTGTTTCAGGCAAGTCATTTATTTCATATCCTACGCCTTTTTTCAAACGTCTGAGGTTTGTAAATCCTCCACCAGTAATGTGGGCTAATCCATTAATTTTATATTCTTTTTCAAATAATGCAACAATAGGTTTTACATATAGTTCTGTTGGTCTTAATAATTCTTCACCAATAGTGGTTGAACCGTTAGGCATTTTATCATCAACAGTAAGTCCGGCATCATCAAATATTGCTTTCCTGGCTAAACTGTAACCGTTTGAATGGATACCATTACTGTTAATACCGATTAAAACATTTCCTGGCTCAATATCTTCACCGGATATTATTTTATCAATGTCTACAAATCCGATACCGGTTCCAGCTATATCAAAGTCTTTAATTATTCCAGGAAGTGAAGCGGTTTCTCCACCGATTATGGCTATTTTTGATTCTATAGCTCCTTTAACAAGACCTTCTGCAATTTCAGCTGCTCTTTGCGGATCAGGTTTTTCAACAGCAAGGTAATCAACCAGTGCTATTGGTTCAGCACCAACACATAAAATATCGTTTACAACCATTGCAATACAGTCAATTCCGACGGTATCGTATTTATTCATCATTTCAGCTATTAGAATTTTACTTCCTACACCATCAGTACTCATTGCAATAGCTTTGTCTCCTAATTTAACTAAAGCAGCATAATGGCCGCTATCAGTAATTATATCTCTGTATTCTAATGTTGATTGGAGTTTAGATGCAATTTCTGATACAGTTTTTGCTTCTAAATCAATATCAACACCAGATTCTGAATAAGTAACCATATATTACACCCATAAGCATTTTTTTTAAAAATTTATTTATACTATCTAAATATTTGTATTAATTAATATATATTATTTATTAATGTATTCTAACACAATCTAAATTGATAGGAGTCCTTGTTTCAATTTTATAACTTCTATGAATTGATGAAGCTAAGTCAACAGCTTTTTTAGGGTCTCCATGACAAGTAATGACTCTTTCAGGTCTTGGATTAAGTCTTTTAACATATTCCATTAATTGTCTTCTGTTAGAGTGACCACTGAATCCATGAATAGTTTTAGTTTCCATATTGACATGGAATTCTTTTGTTCTACCGTCGTCGTCTTCAAGAGGAACATCTTTTCTTCCTTTTTGAATTCTTCTACCGAGAGAACCTTCAGATTGATATCCTACAAATATCAAAGTATTTCTTTCATCTTCACATAACCATTTGAAGTATTCAACAGAATTTCCTCCGGTTAACATACCTGAGGTTGATAGAATAATTGCAGGTTCGGGACTTTCAACAATATCTTTTCTTTGATTGTAATTTTGAACTTTCTTGAACATGTCTGAGACAAATGGATTTCTGCCCATATGGAATATTTGGTCTCTTAAATCTTTACTTAAATATTCCGGTCTCGCTGTATGGATTGCTGTTGCTTCCCAAATCATACCATCGATATAAATAGGTACTTCTTCAATCATTCCATGTCTCATATATTCTTCAAGTACTACCATAAGTTCCTGTGCTCTTCCTACAGCAAATACTGGAACTAATACTTTTCCGCCACGTTTTAAAGTTTTATAGATGCTTTTCATCATTTCCTTTTCGGCAGAATTTCTTGATGGCTGAACATCTTCCTTACCACCATAGGTACTTTCCATAATAACTGTTTCAGCACGAGGGAATCTTATAGTTGCAGGTTCAAGTAATCTTGATGGTTCGTATTTAAAATCTCCTGTGTAAACAAGGTTATATGCACCGTCTCCAATGTGCATGTGTGAAATTGCAGACCCTAATATGTGTCCTGCATTATGTAATGTTAATCTAATATCTGGTGAGATATCAGTTACTTCCCCATAATCTAATGTGAGCGTATTTTTTATTGCTTTGTGGATATCCTTTACGGTAAAAGGTAATGGATTTCCTTCTCTGTGAGCAATATCAATATGATCTAATTGTAACAAGGTGGTTAAGTCCCTTGTTGGAGTTGTACAATAAACTGGTCCTTCATATCCATAATGATAAAGGTATGGTACAAATCCGCAGTGATCCAAGTGAGCGTGAGAAATAATAACTGCATCCAATTCTTCAATTGAAAATTCCGGAGCAGTCAAATAAGGGAATGCAGTCTTATTGTCTGGTGCAGCTACATTAACACCACAATCCAATAAAACACGACTGTTCGGAGTTTGTAAAAGCATTGATGAACGTCCTACTTCCTTAAATCCTCCCATGGAAGTTACTCTTGCCCAATCGTTAGGGTATTTACTTCCCTGGTGAATTTGACGTCCAAGTCTTTGCAATAATTTTTTTCTGTCTTTACTACTATTTTTCAATGTAGTTCTAATTTTACCAATAACATCTGAACTGATTGGTGGGGTTCTTAAAATTTTAGGCGCCCAACCAGTATTTTTAACAATGTTTCTTGAAGTTGCTCCGTATTTACCTATTACAAGTCCTGGTTTTTTTGCAGTAATAACAACTTCCCCAGTTACTGTATCAAAGTAAATATCAGTTATTTCTGCACCTTCAGGAACAATTTCATGAATTTTATTTATTGTTTCTTCAGGTTCAAGTAAAGCACTTTTGTCTGATCTAATAATTATTCTTTTTCTAAGCTCTTTTGCAAGTGATCTGACCAAATCACCATTTTCAGTAATGACCTGTGGATTTTTTGTATAAACCACCACTTCAGGTCCCTCAAATTCAACTTTTGAAACCTGTGTGTCTTTTGGTAATTTAGCCAAAATCTCTTTTTTAATTTCATCTAAAATGTCTGAAGTCATATAATCCCTTCAAAAAAAGTTTAGTGTATTATAATAGTTTGTGAAAAGCATTTAGCCATAAATAGTTAACTCCACAAACCATGTACACTATATTATATAAAAAATAGTTAGTTTATGAAAAATTAGTTTATCGCTTAAATTTTTTGTAGAATATCATTAATTTTTTCATTATCTAACATTTCAAAGCCGTCTTTATCTACTTTAGCGACTAAATATCCGTTACCGGAGAAAGTGTCACGTTCAGCAGCAGCCCTTATAGCTCTTATGGCTATTTCAATTCCTTCATCAGTTGTAAGATCATCTCTGAATCTGTCTTCTAACACACCATATGCTACGATAGAACCTGATCCAGTTGATATATAAGTATCTTCAATCATACCACCAGCTGGGTCGAGTGAGTAAAGGGAAGGTTTATCTCCGTCCATACCACCGAGTAATGTTTGAACATACATTGGTCCGGAACGTAATATGTTTGCAGTTAATGATGCAGCAGCTCTAACACTAATGGCATCGTTGTTTCTCATTTGATAAAGAGAAACTTCTGCTTCAATTATTTTCATAAGACTTTGTGCATCTCCAACGGAACCAGCAATGGTTGTTACGATGTGATCATCAATTTTAAATATTTTTTCTGCGACTTTGTGAGCTACTAAATTACCCATACTAGCTCTTCTTTCGCTTGCAAATACAACACCGTCTTTGCAGGTAATACCTACTGTTGTTGTACCTTCTAAAATTTTGTCATCCATTTAAAAACACCTCTATAAGTATTTAAAATAAAATTTCAACTACTTTAGGTTATCGTCAATAAAATATAATTAAATTTTATTTAAAATCAGAATCAATATGTCAGTTTAAACTAACAATTTAATATTAGCTATCGAAGTATATAAACTTTTCTTAATATTTTTAATATATTTTATATTTGATGTTTATTTTTTATGATAAATGGTTATATTGGTGGACTATTTTGTATTAGCTATATCTTTAATTTCTTTTTCTGTTAATCCAGTAATTTCAGAAATTGTTTTAAATTCACATTTTAATGATAGTAATCTGCTAATTGTATTTTCAGTTGTTAGTTCTCCATCATTAAATAAGTCTTTAATTATTTCAATTTTTCCTTTTTCCATTCCTTTTTCTATTCCTTTTTCTATTCCTTCTAATTTTCCTTCTAATTTTCCTTCATTTTTTCCTGCGTTGAATTGTTCTTCCATTGCTTCGGTAACACAATCAACTTTCATCATAATCACCTCTAATATTATCATATTATTTTAAAAGATTTAAATTAGTTTGTTTTTAATTATAATAATTTTTATATCCTAAAACAATATTTAAATTACAAATCAATATTTATTTATCATTTTAATATTCATGGGTCAAAACAATTTTTTTATATCCCGATAATTTTGATTTAGTAATAATTTTTAAATACAATTCTATCCATATAATTTTTTAATGAAATATAAAAAAATTGGAGATATTTTAATTTTAAATGATAATCCTAGTAATTTAAATGAATTGGCTCAAAAACATAACGTTAAAACTATAATGCAAATTGACCATATTCAAGGAACAAAAAGAGAACCTGTGTATAAGGTTTTATACGGTAGTGAAACCGAAACGATTAATAAAGAGAATAAATGTTTATTTAAACTGGATTTGTCAAAAGTAATGTGGTCAAAAGGCAATGTTAATGAACGACTGAGAATAGCCAAATTGGTTAGGGATAATGAATCCATTATAGATATGTTTGCGGGTATTGGGTATTTTTCCATTCCGATTGGTGTTCATGCTAATGCAAAAGAAGTGATTTCAATTGAAATCAATCCCAATTCTTATTATTATCTGTGTGAAAACATTAAATTAAACAATTGTGACAACATTACTCCAGTTTTAGGTGACTGTTTGGTTGAAACTCCCAATTATAAGGCAGACCGTATTTTAATGGGATATGTTAAAACAACTCATCATTATCTAAAAGTAGCTATTGACAGCCTAAATAAAGGGGGAATAATTCACTATCATGAAACGGTTCCCGAAAAATTGATAGAAACAAGACCTATCTCTCGAATAAGGCAGTCTGCCGGTGATAGGGAAGTTGAACTATTAGAAATAAATAGAATTAAAAAATATTCGCCTGGAGTATGGCATGTGGTTATAGATGCTTTAATAGATTAAGTGTTTTTTCCAATAATCTGTCATTTAACCATTCTTCATTAACGTATTTGTCATAAATACATAATCTTTCTGTCAATTCAAATCCTGCATCCTGTGTTAAATTATTCAAAACATCTATCGTAGGCCACGGGGAAGTCGGATTTACATAATCAATACTGACTGGTGATACTCCGCCCCAGTCGTCGGCTCCGTAGAGTAAGAAGTTTTGAGCTGTATCATAATTTAAATTCGGCGGTACTTGAATACTGACATCTGTATCTCCAAACAGTAATGTTGCAGCAGTTACTGTCCGGATCATATCTAATAGGGTAGGTTCCGGCCAATCTTTCATTTCAATATTTGGTGTTGATGTAAAGTTTTGTATGATAATTTCCTGAATGTGGCCGTATTTATCATATATTTCACGAATATCAAACAATGAGTCAGCAATTTCCTCTTTTGTTTCACCAATTCCAATTAAAATACCTGTGGTATAAGGTATTTTTAATTTTCCTGCATTGGAAATAGTTTCAAGTCTTAATTTCGGATCTTTTCCTGGACTTTTTTTATGTGCAGGCAGTTCCATCAATCTTTCAGAGGAATTTTCAAGCATTAAACCCATTGATACATTCACTTCTTTTAGCTTTTTTAATGCATCATATGAAAAATTTCCGCCGTTTGTGTGAGGCAATAAGTTAGTTTCATCTAAGGTCATCTGACATATGTCTACAATATAGTCAATCATATTATCATAGCCAAATTCACTTAATCTTTTTAAAACTACTCCTTCTTCATCAGCATCTTCACCAAAAGTAAATAATGCTTCTTTACATCCTTTTTCTTCAGCTATTTTTAATTCTTCCAAAATTTCTTCTTTTGTTTTTAAAATAATAGCATCTTTATCTGTAGGATTTTTTTTAAAGTTACAATAACCGCAGTCATTTCTACAGATTTCAGTTAAAGGAATAAAAACATTTTTAGAATAAGTTATGAGATTATTCTTTCGATATTGCATCGCCTCAAGCATATATTTAACAATATCTGGTCCTTTAGCATTCAATACTGAAAGAATATCTTCTTTTGAATATTTTGTCATTTTTTACTCTTCTTTTTCAGAAACAGTTACTTCAACATATAAAGGTGGAATCTCGTTTTTATCTTCCCATATTGCAATAATAACATCAAAGCTCGGAAGTTCAAAAACTTTATAAACAACTACAAGCCCCATTGATTCTAATTCTTCTTTTACTCTAGAAAAACCTGCATTATCAACGCTTACAGTCTGCAATTCGCTTTCTTTTATATGTTTATCTCCTAATTTTAAAATTTCTTCAATTTTATCAGAATCTGCTGGAACTTCAACACCGCCAAGTTCTTCTCCAATTTCTAAAACTTTTTCTTCAAGCTGATTGATTGGTATTATTTTTCTTGAGCGACTTCTAACGATAAGTATTTTGTCATTGTCAATGGCAGGGCGAGACCCTTTAAAAGAGTCAAAAAAGCCCATTACACTTCCAGCTATTTCATATTTCTTTTGCATTACATCAAGTCCTTATAAGTTTAATTCTTGTTTTAACTCGCCCATTGTTGTTACTTTTTCTGCAAATGCATTATGTCTGTGTATACTTTCTTGATTTTCTTGGCGAGAAGTAATTAATGTATCGTCTGGGAAATCTGAGTATTTATCTGCAATCATTTCCATCATGTTTCTGACACAATCTTCAACGAAAACAGGTTTTCTATGTGCATTCATTACTGTTGCATTTTCATCTGGTCTTTTAAGGAGTTCGCATACTGGGGAGGACATGGATTTTTCTATAATTTCAATGATGTCTTCTCCTTCAACTTCCCATCCTTCAGGTACTTCAATTAATAATGTTCCTATTCCTCTTTGGTTGTGAGAAGCGAAAGTTACAGTATCGAGTACTTTTTGTGTAGTTTCTTCATCTAAAAATTCTAATAATTTTGTTTTGTCAGATTCTCTTACGGATTCCTGTGCACATGGACAAACGGTCATTCCAATTAATTCTGCACCGATACTTTTTCTAATTTCGACATTTCCTTCTTCATCTCTTAACCCTACAGCTTTTGCTTTAAGGTTTGCCATTTCTTGAGTTTCATGTTTGGTAATCGGTGATTCACTCATGAACATGTAATCGGTAGTCATGGAAATTTCAACACGTTTTGCATATTCGTGTTTGTCCATCATTTTTTCAACAATCATAGCACATAATGATTCTACTCCAAAATTGTTATCAGTAGATATGCTGTCTAAAACTTCACTGATAGCTTCAGGGTTTCTGGACATATGCACTCCTTTTTGATTAAAAGGTAAATCTACAAAAGCATCAAATGTTGGTAATAGAATTATCGGCCTTTTATTTGGTCTTTCAAGTTGCAATAATTTTTTAACACCAGTTACTCCCACCCTAGTTAATTTTATGGGGATATTTGGTGTATCATCTTGCGTATCTGGTAAACAAATTGCCAATTTAATAACCTCTATATATAATTTTAATAATATAGGTTTATTGTTTAACCTATTTAAATAGTTAGGTAAAAATAAGGTTTTTAAATGTTAAAATAATTTTTTTAAAATTTGATATTGTTTAATTATTGTATCTGTTAAATAATATCAACAATTTCTATTATTGTGGTGATTTGTTTAAAAATAGAGTATGTGGTAGAATTAACTACCGCATTTATAAAATATTTGAAGATCCCATATCTTCTTTAATCACATCAAGAACAGTTTGTGTGTATGTTCTTTCTATAATTGGGTCTTTTAATAACTCTTTAATAAATGCATTTAATTCATTTGTATTTCTGAATTTAGCAATTAAAAATGCATCATATTCTCCAGTAACGTCATAAATACCTACAACATTTTTATTGAAGAAGGTTTTTTCTTCCCAGTTTTTAAGTTTTCCACCTTTTACTCTAACTCCAATAATTGTTGTCAATACAAAACCTAGTTTTTCATGATCTATTACTGGTGAGAATTTTTTAATTACTCCTGTTTTGACCATTTTGTCAATACGGTTGTGGATAGTTCCAACTGATACATCTAAATCTCTAGATATTTGTCTGTAAGATGTTCTCACATCCTTGTTGATGATTTTTAATATTTTTACATCAGTTTCATCTAGCTTTACTATGTTGTCTTTTTCCTTAACCATTATATTATTCCTCCATTTGTAAATATTATATAATACTATATGTTATATAATATTTTATTTAAAATTTTTCATTTTTTATTATATTATTTTTATTTTTTTAATTAAAATACTTTATGTAATATAATTCATACTATTTTATTTGTTTTTTATATTTATTTTTTAAATATTGTTTAGAAAAAATATTGATTGATTAATCAGTATCTAATTTTGATAATATATTTTTCAGGTCATTTATCGATGCATTGGTTTTTATTCCAATCGGACTAAAATGTGTTTTTTCAGCTTCAAATCCATTATTTCTTATTTCATCAAAAATCAAATCTAATTTTGGAGCACTTATTTTTAACAACCGGCATATTGAGTGAACATCATAAAATGTGGCGGGACTATCAGCTTCGATTAAACATGCATTCAATAATTTTAACAATTGATTTTCTGTATTTAATTTTTTATTTTCACATTCATCAATCATTTTTGATATAAATTCTTTGTTTTGAATTTCTCCAAGCCATAATGGGCCGGCCTGAATTAATTTTTCACCACATTCTGGACATATGTCTGGTGTTGATGTAGCAAGACCTTTGTTGCATTCTCTATACAAACATTCTCTGCAATGGCTAATATAACCAATATTTTTTAAAGATTCATCACTTTTTTTTGAACCTTTTTTAACTTTCAGGTATAATCTCATATAATGTTCAGTACTATGTGATAATAATACTTCAATACACTTTGCATATTTGGATAATGTCAATGCACAAAAACCGGCAAGAATTCTGATACCTGTTTCATGACAATATTCACTTTTGTAAGGTTTGGAATTATATTTTCGAATACATGGTTCTTTATATGTTCCGCATAAAGCTGATGTGTCTGTAGCGGTTACGCATAACAATGATTCTCTTCTTGCACAATATCCTGCAGAATCTAGAAATGGTGAAGGAGTTCCAAATGGATCTATGTCAATAACATCAAATTTCCCGCGATTAAGTCTTAAAAAGAGACTCGCATCCTGTTGGGATATTGTAATGTCATCAAGTTGGTTTAACTCAACATTATGTTGTTCAAATTCATTAGCCAATTCACTTATGTCGTTAATTGATACATTTCCCACACCGTCAATTTCATTTTTGTAGCGCACACCTCTTATTCCACTTCCTCCAAATAAATCACAAATATCAATATCCCTGTCTTGTTCTTTTTGATATGTTTGAAGTGCCAGAATTGAAATATCCCTATTCAATTCCATATGTGGATTGTAAAATACAGGTGCATCAGATGAAACTTTTTCATATTCGGGAAATTGTATTTTTGTTAATCCCTCTTCTATTGTTTTAAGGTTATAATCATCCAAGTTAATCACTTTTTAATTTTACTTACTTATTATTTTAAATATTATTAAATTTATATATTATTATAATAAAAAGGTGATATTTTGTCAGAAATTAAAGTTCCAATAGCAAAACCAATTATAGGACAAGAAGAAATTGATAATGTAGTTGAGGTTTTGAAATCTGGAATGATTGCTCAAGGACCAAAAGTTTCAGAATTTGAAAAAGAATTCGCATCATGGGTTGATGCAGATTATGGTGTTGCAACCAACTCAGGTACTGCAGCCCTACATGTAGCATTGCTTTCCTGCGGTATAGGCTCAGGTGATGAAGTAATTACAACTCCTTTTACATTTATAGCAAGTGGAAATTCAATAGTCTATACTGGAGCA
>NZ_JAZRJY010000093.1:0-25370 GCF_045646045.1 Methanobrevibacter sp.
AAAATGGCACAATTGAATATACCACCACACCCGAAGGATTAAATGTCAGCTTTATCCCTGATGAATCTGGTGTTGTCTCAATTAGTGATAATGGTACTGTTACTGCAATAAAAGCAGGAACTGCCCAAATCACCATTACAGTCGGTGACGACAAAAAATACGCCATTAACAAAACTGTTATTACTGTTACTGTAAGTAAAATACCAACCGAAATTCTAATTCAAAATAAAACTTTAGACATGGAAGTTGGTAATGAGGCTGATCCTGTTGTTAGTTTAATGCCTTCTAATGCCGGTAATTTATCTTTCGTTGTTAGTGATGAAAGCGTTATTCTTGTAAACAGTCAAGGTATTGTTACTGCTGTAGGTGAAGGTAATGCTACTGTTACCGTCAGCTTCAGAGGCAATGACAAATACTTGCCGTCCAATGCCACTATAACTGTAACCGTATCTAAAGTTGAATTTGAACCTCAAATCGCTATGGACAATAATACCCTTACCGTTACTGTTCCTGAAAATGCTACCGGTAATGTGACTTTAACTGTTGGTAATGAAACTCTTGTTGCACCTATTGAAAACTGTGTTGCAACATTTGATTTAAGTGATGTTCCTGCAGGAGATTACAATGCTACTGTAAGCTATCCTGGTGATGATAAATACACTGGATTCGACATTGTTTATCCTATTTCCATTGAAAATGACTTCATCATAACTGCTGAAGACTTAACCAAATATTACCACGGTCCGGAAAGATTTACTGTAAACCTTACTGACAGCAAAGGCAATCCTATTGCAAATGCCAATATAAGCATTTCTATTAATGGTAAAAACTATACTAGAACAACTGATGATAAAGGTCAGGCTTTCTTGGCTATTAACTTGAATGCTGGTGAATATCCTGTTGTTGTTACTTACAACAGCACATCTGTTGATGCAACTGTTACTGTCTTACCTACTGTAAACGGTACAGACATAATTAAAGTATTCAGAAACGGAACACAGTACTATGCAACATTCCGTGACAGTCTGGGTAATTACTTGCCTGAAGGAACTACAGTCAGATTCAACATCCATGGTGTAATGTATGACCGCAAAGTTTCCGGCGATAAAGGATTAGCAAAATTAAATATCAACCTGAATGCAGGCGAATATGTAATCACTGCAATGAACCCAGTTACCGGTGATATGACTGCCAATAACATTACTGTATTGTCCAGACTCATCGAAAATGCAGATCTTGTTAAATACTTCAGAAATGCATCACAATACACTGTTAAAGTTATAGATGATGAGGGTAAAGCTGTCGGAGCAGGCGAAAATGTAACATTCAACATCAATGGTGTATTCTACACCCGCCAAACCGATGCAAACGGTATTGCTAAGTTAAACATTAACTTGCATCCTGGTGATTATGTCATTACTGCTGAATACAAAGGTTGTCTTGTATCCAACAATATCAAAGTATTGCCTATATTGAATGCTACTGATATTACCATGAAATATCGTGACGGAACTAAATTTATGGCAACTTTGGTTGACGGTCAGGGAAAACCTTATGCAAATCAAACTGTTCAGTTCAACATTAACGGCGTGTTCTACAACAGACCGACCGACAGTACAGGTACAGCTAGGTTAAACATTAACTTAATGCCTGCCGAATACATTATAACTTCAAGCTATAACGGTTCAAGCATTGCAAACAAAATAACTATTAAAAGTTGAGGATTAAATAATTCTCAACTACTTTTTTTCTTTCTTTATAAAAATTAGTTTTACAATGAGATTTTCCAATAAACAAGAAACAATTAAGCAAAATCTCAACAAAAAATTCTAAAAAAAAGTAACGAAGTGAAATTTTAGTGTAAAATACTCCTAAAACTCCACTAAGATTAAAACCCTTTAACAATACCATCAAAAAATTGAATTATTAGAGACTCTAAGAAATATTTTTAGAAAATCATATATAATTAATTATTTTTTCAATGGTCCAATACTGTTTATAATACCTTCGATTTCTGGAGTATATAAGTTATCAGAAGTATTATTTGTGGAAATGAGTAATACGTTTTCTTTTCCATCTTTAATGAATGTTACTGATCTGAAGTGGTCAACAGGATGATCGAAAGGTGCAGCAATTTGTGGCGGATATTCAATCCAGGCATAATCACTTCCAGGAACTTGTGTTGTAACAGTCACATTTTTGAGTTTACTTGGTTGTCCAGCGAAATCATGTACAGTATATCCATTTACCGTTTTGTTTGTTACATTTTCATATCCTGCTTCCTTACCATTTTCTTTAATAGCATTAAAGAATTCGGATTCGAATTTATTGTCTGCACTTTTTTGTGCTGTAAATGTTATATTTATACCCTTACATGATGCAAATAACTTTTTTTCATCAATTGTGTAATTACTTGGTATCTTTACTTGTGCATCATCACCTTGCAAAAATTGTTCTCCACTTAAAAAGTCTAACCATCCCGCACTTGCAACGCTTAAACAACTGAATACTGCTAAAACAACTATAGCTATGGCCAATATTTTCTTAATATTCATTTTATCTCCTCTTTTAAATCATTCCCCCCATAGGGAAATAGAATTTAAATGCATTAAACAAATTCCAACGGATTTGCAAAATACATGATGTTCATAAGAACTTAATCCTATAATAAAATGTCTATGAACATATACATATATATTTTACTAAAATATTATGAATTTGATGTTAATTATTTGTATATTTAAACATGATATAACATATTAATAAAATAATAAATGTTATACAATATATTATTGGATTTTGCAGAATAAAAAATTAGGTATGCCTAAAAATTAACGAAATATTTATATACTATTACATACAATCTATTAAATAAGTGATGTAAAAACATTGCTTTTCAAACATTATTAGTCGAAAACGAATACAAACTCCAAAATCGAATTTTGAATTAGTTTTTCAGGATTTCTAATTCAAAAAAAATTCTGCCAAAAAAATTTCAAATATGTCGAAAAGGTGTTTATGGGGTCAATGATAAACACCGGTTATTATCTCTTCTTTTAAAAAATTGGGGGTAAAACACCCCCTCAAATAATATACAACTAAAAAAATTAAAAAATAGTAAAATTGAGAGTTAAACCCTCAATTTAAATTCAACACCATTTAATTGCTTAACTATATTCAGCATCAAGATAGAATCTTAATCCTTGGATAATTAAACATAATCCAATAAGAATTGCTGCATAAATTGGATCGGTAATAGAATAAACTCCAAGTACAATAGCTATTATACCTATGATTAAAATCAATAATGAAGTAGTTTTTGATAGTGTTGAGTTTGAAATAATACCAACAATACCACAAAATATCAATATAAAAGCAATTATATAAAATTGAAAACCAACAAGGAAAGATAAAGCATTAATAGCAAAAATAAATAATATACCGAATATTACTGCTATAATACCTACTACCAGATTAATTTTCGAAAGAGTTGACATATTCCGTACTGAAAGACCATTAGCTATAGAAGCAAAACCAAAGAACAATAAACTTAATCCAACAATGAATGATACTGATTCCGCACTAAAAATTGGAAAAATTATAAAAATTAATCCCAATACCATAAATATAATTCCAAAAATTTTTTCTAATTCCATATTTCTCCTCCTGATTAACTATGTTCACATTTTTAAAATGTAAATCATGTAAACTCAAAGCAAAGCTTTTTATATTTATTATTTTATTTGATTTGACTATATAACTGTTATTATAGAAAAATTATATTAGAAAGAAAATTAAAATAGGTACATGTAAAAAATATGGGGGAAAAAATTTTGAATAAATATAAAATATTTCTATTATTTTTTGTGTTATTTATATCAATTAGTGCAGTTTCTGCTGAAGGAAACCTTACAGCATTAGAAACAGAAATTTATAAAAGTGATAATAGCTTTGAAATAACACAGGATTATGCATATAGTCCAACAGATGATGGAAATTATACTCTCGGAGTTTATGTCAATAAAACAAACTTTGTAATTAATGGTAATGAACATACGATTGATGGGCAAAATCAATCAAGACTTTTTAGAATTTATGGTGAAAATGTAACCGTGAACAATCTCGTTATAATAAATGGAATGGCCGATTTTGGTGGAGGAATACTTTCTTTAGGTAAGAATATAATTTTAAATAATATTACTTTTAAAAATGATTATGCAAGTACCAAAGGAGGTGGATTAGCAGCATTAGACACAACTACTGTCAATAATTGTAAATTTATTGATAATACTGCTCCTGATGGTGGTGCAGTCTACAGTGAAGAAGCAATTATTAAAATAGAAGGATCTTATTTTGAAAGCACGAACATACTTCAAAAAGCTATGGTATATGGTTATCTTTCTACAATGTATATAAATAATTCAATATTTGCCAATTCAACGTCAAAATCTACGACTGCAATCTATAATGATAGAAAAACATATATTACCAATTCTCAATTTATAAACTTAAATGCAACATTGAGCGCTGGTGCTATTGCAATAAAAGAATTGGATGAAGTACTTATACAAAATTGTAGATTTATAAACGTGACTTCAACCAAAAATGCAGGCGCAGTATTTCTTGATACTGCAGGATTTTTATATAACAATACAGGAATTATTTTAATCAATAATAGTGAATTTTTAAATTGTTCATCTGAATTTGGTGGAGCTTTAATTATTTTAGGTGGAAATGGAATTATACTTCAAAGTACTTTTAAGGATAACCGTGCAATTTATGACGGTGGAGCAATTTATTTATCTAATGGTGAATACATAATTAGAAATACACTTATCGAAAACAATAAATTAACATCTGATGAAGAAGAATTTAATCATGGTGGCGGAATATATGCCGATAACTCTATTTTAATCACTTCCAACAGCCATTTTATAAACAATGACAAACATGGAGTGTACAGTTATGACAGTGATTTGAATATAACCGAATCACTATTTAAAAACAATGGCGAAGCTATTCATGGTGTTTTCCTTGAAAATTATTTTTTAAATAACACTTATATAAACAACACCAACTGTTTAAATGATACAAACTATAAAAGCATAGTTACTGAAAAAGTAAAACCATTAGACCTTTTAAACGACACAATCATTTTTTCAAAACTGCCTAAGAAATTTGACTTACGTGACTGGGGTTGGGTAAGTTCAGTTAAGAATCAAAATACAATGAATGCATGCTGGGCATTCGGTGCTGCTGCAGCAATGGAATCTGCATTGATTAAATATACCGGAATTGAATATGATTTTTCAGAAAATAATATTCAAAATAGTATGATAAAATACTCCAAAATTGGAAACAAGTATTTACGAGAAGGAGGAGATACAGAATCAATTGTTTATGCTATAAATTGGCTTGGAATGCTTAATGAATTTGATGATGAATTTGATGATGTTGGAAAAATATCTCAATATATCAGCAGCCCTGAAAATGTTCACATACAGGATGTGATAATCGTTAACCCTCGTGAAAATTTAACTGACAACAAAGCAATAAAAGAAGCCGTATTAAAATATTGCGGATTAAGTGTAGCACTTCACTCTGAATTAAAAGAACCATATTATAATAAAAATACTTCTGCACAATACTACTTCAAAAATGGAAGTGCAAACCATATAGTTTTCCTTGCAGGATGGGATGATACATATTCCGCTGAAAATTTCCTGGTAACTCCGCCGGGTGATGGTGCATGGATTATAAAAAACAGTTATGGAACCGAACACGGAGATCAAGGATATGATTACATATCATATTATGATACAGGCTTTGCAACTTCTGAAATATTAAGCGGATACATTTTTGAAAATAATGAACCATATACTAAAAATTATCAAACCGATTTAGGTGGAACCATAAAATATTATAACTCAAAGCTAGGAGTTAATGTTTCTTATAAAAATACCTATACCTCCCTAGATGATGATTTAATAGCTGCAGTTGGAACTTACTTCTATGAAACTGGCGCGAAATATAACTTTAAAATTTATGTGAATAATGAATTAAAATTATCACAAAATGGAACCGCTCCATTTAAAGGTTATCATACCATTAAATTAGACAAAAACATTGCTATTGAAGAAAATGATAACTTTACAGTAGTAATGACAAAAAAATATGTTCCTCTGCTAGAAAATTCAAGACAACATTTTGAAAACAATACTTCATTTGTTGATTTTGGTAAAGGATATTATGATTTAGCACCGGAGAATGAAACCGCATCATTGAAAGTTTATACTATTGAGGCAGCAATATTAACTGAAGATTTAGTGAAAATCTATAAAAACGATTCACAATTTAAAGCAAAAATTGGTGTTGCAAATCAAACTGTGACCTTTGAAATTAATGGTGGAAAATATGACAGAACCAGCGATGCGAAAGGAATAGCTACAATGAATATTAACTTAAATCCTGGCAATTACACAATCAAAACAACATTCAACGGAACAAGCGTTGAAAATAATATTGAAGTATTGCCTACATTAATTGGTGATGATTTAGTCAAATATTACAGAAATGAATCACAATTCTTCATTAAGTTAATAGATGGTAAAGGTAATCCTGTAGCTGGCCAAAATATTAGAATGAATATTAATGGAGTCTTTTATGATCGTGCAACCGATGAAAACGGAATTGCCAAATTAAATATTAACTTAAACCCAGGAGAATATATTCTAACAGCAATTGACCCGTTAACTGGTCTTCAAATGTCATATACAATTACCGTATTGCCGGTGCTGACTGCTGAAGATTTAAACATGGTTTACAAGGACGGTTCCAAATTCAGTGCAACTCTTGTTAACCGTCAAGGAAATCCTGTATCTGGCGTTAACATAACATTCAATATTAATGGAGTGTTCTATAATCGTCCAACCGATGAAAATGGAATAGCAAGATTAAACATTAATTTAATGCCAGGAGAATATATTATAACAAGCCAATACGGTTCAGCCATGATTTCAAACAAAATAACTATCGCTGCAAAAGAGGAATGAATAATTCCTCTAATTTTTTATTTTTTAACATTATATTCATCAAAAATATGAATACATATTTTATTTTAGAATGAACAATTTTAAATATTTCTTTAAATAAAACATAATTTAAGTTCAAAATAATCATACTTTTATCTTATTTTTATATAATAGCATGACTTTTATGATTTTTGATCTTTAATCAGAACACTACTCAGTTCGCGAGAATTGAAAATTAACATGAAATTATAAATATGGGGGAAAAAATTTTGAATAAATATAAAATATTTCTATTATTTTTTGTCTTATTAATATCAATAAGTGCAGTTTCTGCTGAAGGAAATTTTACCTCCCTTCAAACAGATATTGCCAATAGTGAAAATACGATTGATATAACGCAAGATTATATATTTGATGAAAAAGCAGATGCTGGCTTGGATTCCGGTATTGTAATAAAAAAAA
Organism: Methanobrevibacter sp.; assembly: GCF_045646045.1. Lineage (GTDB taxonomy): Archaea > Methanobacteriota > Methanobacteria > Methanobacteriales > Methanobacteriaceae > Methanocatella. The sequence continues at coordinate 7,494 of NZ_JAZRJY010000093.1, forward strand.
CTAATTTTGTAATTAACGGTAACGGACATACATTAGACGGAAATTCTATGGCTAGAATTTTTAATGTCGCGGGAGAAAGTATCACAATAAATAACCTCACATTCATTAATGGAAATGCCAATATTGGAGGGGCCATTTTATGTGATGGAAATAATGCCGTAATTAACAACTGTACATTTAATAAAAACAATGCAACTACTGATGGTGGAGCAGTTATTTTCAGGAACAATGGAAAAGTTATGAATTCAATATTTACTGATAACTACTCACCGGACTGTGCAGCAATTGGAGTTTATGGATCAAAAGTAACAGTCACTGATTCTACATTCAACAGCAAAATAGAACTTGTAAAAGGATTCATCCATGGGGCAACTGCATCAATAATTATTGATACATGTACTTTTGAAGATACAATATCAAAATATGCTGCAGTAATAAATGATAGATATACAGAGGTTCGAAATTCAACATTTAGAAACTTAGAAGCTAAAGAAACTGGCGGGGCTTTAATCTTAAAAGAAGTAGATAAAGCAATCATATACAAATCTAGTTTTATCAATGTCCAATCCCAAAAAAATGCGGGAGCGGTATTTATTGATACACCAGGTTACCTATACAGCGACAATGGAACCACACTGATAAATGATAGTGAATTCGTTAACTGTTCCTCAAACTTCGGAGGTGCTGTTGTTTTACTTGGAGGAACTTCAACTATAACAAATTGTGACTTTATCGACAATGAAGCAGAATACGATGGGGGAGCATTATATGTATCAGATAATGACCTCAGCATTTACAATACACAATTCAGAAACAACAAACTAAGAAATGACGTAGAGTACATACATGGAGGTGCAATTTATGCCGATACGTCTAATATGCTTATTAGAAGTACAGATTTCATTGACAACCAGAAACAAGCAATTTATTCTTATTCCAGCAAGATGAATATATGGGCTAATTTCACAAACAATACTGAAGGAGTGCACGGTGTTTTTTTAGTTTCATATGAAGTTACTTTTAATACCAACACAACAGACAAATTTATTTATAATGACACGGATTACGGTACATACATTATTGATAAAGGTGCTGAACTCAAACTAACTAACGACACATTCATAATAACAAAACTTCCTTCCAGATTCGATTTGAATGAATGGGGATTTGTAACTCCTATTAAAAATCAAGGTGAAGATAATTCCTGTTGGGCATTTGGAACTGTTGGGGCATTAGAATCCGCATTATTAAAAGCAACAGGAATTGAATATGATTTTTCAGAAAATAACCTTCAAAATTCATTGCTGAAATATTCAAAATACGGTAATAGAATTACAAGAGAAGGGGGAAATAACAATATGGCCGTATTATATGCACTTAACTGGTTTGGAATGGTTCCGACCGAAAATGATACCTACGATGAATACGGTAAAATACCAACATTTAACACCCCCGGTAATATCCATGTTCAAGATGTAGTAATAATCCCTAAACGTGCAAATCTTACAGACAACAATATCGTTAAACGCGCATTAATTGATTATGGGGGTTTATCTGCTGAAATGAAAGCTTTTGGAAAAGCACCATATTATAATACTAAAACTTCAGCACAATATTATAATAATGAAAGTGATGTTAAAATCAACCATATAGTGACACTTGTTGGATGGGACGATAACTACTCAAAAAACAATTTCCTAATAACACCACCAGGAGACGGTGCATGGATTATTAAAAATAGTTATGGTCCAGATTTTGGTGATGGAGGATTTAATTATGTTTCATATTATGATGTAAGTCTCCTATCCCATGAAATAGTAGGATACATATTTGAAAATGATGAACCATATGACGGCAATTACCAATATGACTTAGGAGGAGAAATAGCATTCTATAATAAAGGCCAGTTAAACATAATGAAAAATACTTACAGCGCTTTAGAAGATACCTACATAAGTGCATTTGGATCATGGTTTGAAAAGGATAAGCCATTCACTTATGAAATTTATGTAAATGATAAATTAAGACTATCCGGCAGTGGAAAATCCTCATTTGAAGGATACCATACAGTTTTATTACCCGAATATATTTCAATCGACAAAGGAGATAAATTCCACATAATATTAAATAATACACAATTGCCGATGCTTATAGACACCAGACAATATTTCGAGGAAGGCAACTCTCTCGTTTATCAAGAAAATGAATGGAAAGACGCAGCCATTAACAGAGGTGCCGTATCCCTAAAAGTCTACACACAAAAATCTGTGCCTGAATTGAAAACCAAAGACCTTGTAAAATATTATAAAAACGGTACCCAATTTACAGCAGATGCCGGAGAGAGTGGAAAAGAGGTGATTTTTGAAATTAACAGCAATAATTATACCAGAACCACCAATTCTGAAGGTATTGCTACAATTAATATTAACTTAAATCCTGGCAATTATACCGTTAAAACCTACATGGGCAAAAAATCCGAAACGAAAAGTTCAGACGATGACGAAATTATCATTCAAAATGATATTGAAGTATTGCCTACATTGATTGGAGATGATTTGGTTAAATATTACAGAAATGATTCACAGTTCTATATCTCATTGGTCGATGGTGAAGGCAATCCATTAAGTGGCGAAAGTATTCTTATGAACATTAATGGAGTCTTTTATGAACGCACAACTAATGAAAACGGAACTGCCAAATTAAACATTAACTTAAATCCTGGAGAATATATCCTAACAGCTATTGATCCATTGACCAGCCTTTTAATGTCATATAATATTACAGTATTGCCAGTGTTAACCGCTGCAGATTTAAACATGACATACAAGGACGGATCCAAATTCAGTGCAACACTTGTTGACGGCCAAGGCAATCCATTATCTGATGTTAACATAACATTCAATATTAATGGAGTATTCTATAACCGTACAACAGATAAAAATGGAACAGCAAGACTAAACATTAATTTAATGCCTGGAGAATATATTATAACAAGCCAATACGGTACTGCCACGATATCCAATAAAATAACCATTATTGCAAAAGAGGAATGAATAATTCCTCCAATTTTTATTTTTTTAATGTAGATAACGTGATTAAAAAATCTGATTTTTTAAAAGAAATTCATGTAAATTAAAAAAAAGCATTATTAAAAAGGGAATATTCATCATATCCATTAAAATAATAATAGCTACAATGAATATAATTGATTCATAATTTGCGGGCAAAAAGTAAATATCCGCTGTGTCCAACCATTCTTGTTTTTGGTCTTGTACCCTGCTGCCTAACTTCAAGACCGCGTTCCAAGGTTTCTAAAATTTCAATGTCATAGAAATTAAGCTTTTTGGCAACCCTGTATGAAACTTCCGCCTGATTAATATATGGAGCATAGACAACCAGCCACCCACCGAGGTTCAATGAATCATAAACCTCTTCAAATATTTCATAAGGCTTTGGAAGGTCCAAAAATACCAGATCAATATTATCTTCATCAATTCCTTCTTTGATATTTTGATTTTTAACTTCTATGTTTGTTATTCCAAAGGTTTTGACATTTTTCATTGCAACTTCTGCAAAATCTTCTCTGATTTCATAGGTATAAACATGACCACTTTCTCCAACAACATTACCGAAGTTCAGTGCAATAGCTCCGGCACCGGTTCCCGCATCAACAACCCTGGAACCTGCACCCAAACCAGTGTATGCCAAAACAGTTCCAATATCTTTTTTGATTAATATTGAACAGCGCCTGTCCATCAGGTCTATAAAGTCATTAACATTAGGTTTAACAATTTTAAATGAATGGTCAAGATGGCTTTTAACTTCATCACCAATTTCGGCTGCAGATAAAACCTCTGCAGAAACTATTCCTAAATCACTTTGAAAATCTTCGCCTTCTTTTAAGATATATTTCTTACCACGTTCATCCAAAATCATTTTCATAAATTACACCTAATTTTCTAATTGTGCTAATCTTTTTACTCTTTTAAGGGAATCCGGATGAGTGGAGAATAATTCCATAATTCCTTTAGTTTTTGAAATTTTAACTTCTGAATTAGCTAATCTTCTCAATTCATCATCAGATATTTTTCCATCACCATCAAAGTCTACTTGCTGGAAATCATTAATATCATGTTGAGCATTATTAATATCTGTTGCAAAAAATGCTCTGTTGGTGTTTAAATCATCAATAGTTTTCTTATCACATCTGGAAGCACCATAAGACAATTTGTATAATGCAGATACCAAAGCTGCAGGACGGTTTCCATATTCAACAGAAGCTTCATCTGCATAGTATTCACGGGTTCTTGAGATGAACAGCACCAGCAATTGACCGATTAAATAGAATACATAACCTAAAAGTCCAATAATAATTGTTCCACCATTATCACGGTCTCCTGAAAACATGAATGATAATGCAATATAATAGCAAATCATCGGAATCACACTAACGGCCGCAGTTACTGCCATATCATTATGCTTAATATGGCCCATTTCATGACCCAATACTGCCCTCAATTCATCATAATCAAGTAAACCCAAAATCGGACGGGTAATTGCAATGTGACCGCTTCTGCTTGTTCTTCCATATGCAAAAGCATTTGGAATACTGACTTCAGACAATCCTATTTCAGGTTTAGGGACTCCTGCTGCCTGAGCAAGCTCTGCCACCATCTTATGAATATGGGGTGCTTCCGCTTCAGACAATGGCCTTACATTCATTGAACGTTTGACCAATGACGGTCCATACCAATACTGTAAAAATACAATTCCCAAACTTATAACTGCATATATTCTCCAACTAGTGATTCCCAAGTACCTACCTACAAGGAGCACTAAGAAATAAATGATTGAAAACATAAAAACAGTTGTAAACAACATTCTTAATCTAAGTTTCCATGTGCCTCTCATTATTAACACCCCAACTATTTATTGATATTATATATTTAAACTTAAAAAGTTAATGGAAAATGAGGGGTGGACACAAAATTTTTTTAGTTTATTTTTTTGTTTTTAGAAAATTTTGTTAGTTTTTTATTTTTTTAGTTGTTTTTTCTATTTATTTTATTGTATATTCTTTTTAGGTTGTGTCCTATTGCATATAATTTGTTTAATTGTTGTTCAATTGTTAATTTATTCATAGATGTTTTGCTTTAATATTAGTTCCCCTGAAGTAAAAAATATAAAAATTAGTGATTTCATGTCCCACCAAATCAAAATTAAAAAAATAGCATGAGCTTAAAAGCTCAAGGATTTTTAAATGTAGTGGGATAATTACCAGTCTATAGGCATATTTGGCCAGAATTTATAATATTCTTTTTTTACATACGCAAAACTATAGGTAACTTCCTCAATATTAAGTTTTATCGCAACAAAACCTAAATTCAATAAATCTTGATGAAAGTTATTATCGTCTATATTATGGCCTTCTCCCAAAATCACATCCATCTGACTTAATAGGTTTGATTTTAGTAAATCGGATATGATTTTATATTCTGCACCTTCAGTATCAATTTTTAAAATTTTCTTTGCAGTAATATTATCAGATTTGATAATGTCTGAAATTACTTCGGAGGCAATTTTGACTTCAGCCTGCTTGACGTTTATTTTATCTTCAAAGTGTTCTAAAACTGGTTGAATATTTGTAAAATCTTGAATCATTGTATTCAAACCGTCATATCCATCAATATAATATAAGTCAACGGTTTCTATCTCATCAGAAAGGCCAAAATTATAAGTCTTAATTTTATTTTCCAATTTTGGATTAAGTTTGATGTTATCTAAAGCTATTTGGTAGGTAAATTCATCAATTTCAAACCCATATACTTTTGAACAGTTATCGAAATTAGCAAATTTTAAGGACGCATACGCCCTATTCATACCAATGTCAAAGACAACAAAGTCATCAAAATAAAATAACTGCGGAATAATATATTCATTTAGGCCATTAACTTCCATTAAAGTCCAAATGTGGTTATTGGTACTCAAAACAATATCATCATCAGTTTTAAGTATCATCCTATTTTCTTCAGGAGAATATGATAAAAAGGATATATTGTTAAAATAGCATAGATTAAATAAAAAATCAGGATCCAAATGCTCCTTTAAAACTGATTCATATCCATTAAAAAAGTATCTTCTGGATTCTTTGTAAACAGTATCTTGTGCTTCAACTAATTTATTTAAATCCGAATATAATAAGCCATGTTTTTCCAATAGATTATCATTCACTTTTGCAATTTGTTTTTTTATATTATCATTATCCACTTTTATCAATTCTGTAATTTTTGAAATGTTTTCATCATTTTTTTCGTTTTGTTGTGAAATTAAATCTGTTATGTCATCGATTTTGGAGTTTATTTTGGATAATTCATTAAAAATTTCGCTTTGATTTTCATCATGTGTTTCTTCTGTTTTTTTTAAATTCATTTATTTCACTTCCCATGTTCGGATATAATAAATATAAATTTAACATGATGATACTTTTTATACATGAATAATTATATAGCTATGCCTTTTTAAATCATTAATTTATCCTTATTGATTCAATTTTCCCTAAAAAAATTTAACAGAATATAAAGAAATATAATTTGAACACCAAATAAATAAGAAAAAATCAAGAAAAATACTTTAATTGTTCATTTACTTATTCAAATTCCTTAAAATCAAATTAATGCATAATCTTAAATTATATATAGTAAATAAGCTAAAATTAGAAAATATGATAGCAAAATATAAAGTCAGTATTTTAATTTCTTCATATAATTATGCCCATATTATTGAAGACACTTTCGAATCAATTAAAAATCAAACATTCAATTTTGAGGATATTGAAGTAATATTTGTAGATGATCATTCGGAAGATAATTCTGTTGAAGTAATTGGAAGATTAGCAGATGAATTTGATAACGTTAAATTATATCATGTACCTGAAGGTCAAAAAGGCGTTTCATACCCTAGAAATATAGGTATTGAAAAGGCTACAGGAGATTATATTGTTATTTTAGATGCTGATGACCGATTAGATTCAATGTTTATTGAAAAGACATATAAAGAAATCACTGAAAATGATGTGGATATGGTTAAAACTTCATTCTTCATGGGTTTTGATAAAAAAATATCCTATTCTCAAAATTTAGGTCGTGTTGTTGTACATCCAGAAGATGTTAGCGTGTTAATGTCTTCATATAATTATTTGGAGCCATGGGCAACAATGTACAGTAGAAAATTCTTAATTGACAATAATATTCGCTTCAGTATTGTCCATAAATATTATGAGGCATTTTTATTCAGTATAGAATGTATATGCAAAACAAATAAGGATATAATCCTATTAGATAATTATGAAGGATATTATTGGAATTATAAACTTGACGGATTACATAATGTTGATGTGACTGTTGAAGAGTTGGATAATACAATTGAATGTTTCACTGAAATGTTTACTCTTTTGGTTGCAAATAAACAACCTATAAACTGCATTGAAACATTTTTCCCATTCGCATTAAGCCTTTGTGGATCAGGTGTCTATAATTCCACAGCATCAGATTTCGAAAAAGCTTCATTTTTATGTAAAAAAGCGTTTAATTTGGATTATGTTGAGCACGATGAATAAGGAGGAGTAATATTTATGAAAGACTATAAGATTAGTGTAATCACTCCGGTGTATAATACAGAAAAATATCTTGAGGAAACTTTCGAATCAGTTAAAAATCAGACATTTAATTTTGAAGATATTGAAATGATTTTCATTGATGATAAATCCACTGATTCCTCTCGCGACATCATTGAAAGATTTTCTGAAGAATTCGAAAATGTAAAGGTATATGAAACTCCAAAAGATAAAAAAGGTCCCGGCTCTGCCCGTAATTTAGGTTTGAAAAATGCAAATGGAGAATATATAATCTTTTTGGATTCTGATGACATTATGGTGCCGGAATATGTTGAAACAATATATAATGAAATCACACAAAATGATGTGGATTTAGTAAAATCAACATTCACGATGAATACTGATAAAGGAATTATGCCAATATCCGCAGGAATAGGTCGTCGTAAATTGTCTCATGATGATTTGTCAGATGCAATGGTATTCAATTTCTTTGAACCATGGTGTACAATTTATAAAAAAAGTTATTTGCTTGATGAAAACATTCGTTTTATTGAAAAATTCAATATCCATGAGTCATTTGTATTTGCTATTGAAACTATTGCAAAAGCAAAAAACGGAATTATTCTGTTGGATGATTTCCATGGCCAAATTTGGAGAATAAGATCTGATGGTACACACAATACTCCAATAAAGGAAGTAGATTTTGAATATACCATGCACTGTTTAAGTACTGTTCTCATATTAATGCTTGAGCAGAATCAACCTCTTGAATGTATAAGAAGGATATCCCGGTTTATTTTATCCACATGGTGTTACGATTTGTTCATATCTCCTGAACCTGATGAAATCATCAATGCATTCACTTTTGCAAAAGGATTCAAGTCAAGTAATGAAGCAATCAATGATCTTTTTGATTAAAAGGCGAAAATATGAAAATGCATTCTTATAAGAGTTTTGAAGTTGATGAGAAAGATTTATTTTCTTTATCATCATTTATTTCAAGTCGTTTTGAAGTAACAGTTGATATAAATGCTAAGAACCTATACGATTTTTCAAAGAAAAATAATTTGTCCTTTTTCAATTTATGTGTTGCGGCAATATATCGGACAATAGAAGAAATTCCAGAATTTAAAAAATACATTGTTGATGGAGAAGGTAGGCAGTATAGTGAAACTAATGTGGTATTGCCTATATTAAAAGAGAATAATCGTACTCAGGATGTTTGCATAGAGTCAATTGATGAATTTAATTCATTCAGGCAATGGAATAAATTTTTAAATCATGTTAAAAAACATCCAGACGAATTTCCGATGGAATTTGATGAACAATCAGCCGAGATGCCTATTGCAATTTTATCATGCATGCCATGGTTTTATTACAAAGGATTTAGAAATATAATATTAAACAGTGAAGTATTTATACCGATTATTCATTGGGGAAAATATGAGGATGGAAAATTTCCTTTAACTGTTGAAATTAATCATACTTATATTTATGCATATCATTTGAGTGTGTTTTTTGATAAATTAAATGAATTTATGGAAAATCCTAATTTAATATTTGAGGAAGAATAATGAAATCCAATATCGGAGTTTTCGGGTCTTGTGTTTCTCGCGATATTTTCATGTCTCAGCATTCAGATTATAAGAAATATTTTAACATTGGCCTGGACTATCAACGCAGCACAATAGTAAGTGTAATGCAGCCTAAATTCAAATATGATTTAGAGGATATAACAATACTGCCCCATAATAATGAAAATGATTTTGGAACACTATGTTTGTGTAATGATTTCGATAAATCTTTTTTAGACGACCCCGCATTGAACAAACTCGATTTTTTAATATTTGATATTCTTTTCGACATACTGGGTGGCGTATTAAAGACAAATGACGGCAGGTACATTTCAAATAATACTCTAGATTTACCCCGCACAAACTTGTATAATAAGCTTGATACTGAGGTTGTTGATGTCCTCACAGATTTTGAGAATTATTTCAGGTTATGGAAATCCTGTTTTGATGAATTTTTAGATAATTTGACTGATAGATATCCCGACATGACAATCATATACAATCAGCACAATTTGGCATATAATGTTTTGATGAAAGATTCCACTGTCATCCAAAATGATGATTTTAAGTCCAGATTTGACAAATATAATGAATATTATAGAATATTTGACGAGTATATTGAAAATAAAAATCTTCTTGTATTGAAATATAAAGATGAAACTTTGGCCTATGAGAACCATGTTTGGGGCTTGCAGCCTTTCCATTATTATAAGAAGTATTATGTTGATCGTTTAAACGAATTGGTTAAAATTAAAGAAAATTTAAAAAAATAATTTATTGAGATGATAATGTGGCAAATGCAAAAGTTTCAATCATCATTCCTTCATTCAACACTGGAAAATACATTTCGCAATGTTTGGATAGTGTTGTAAATCAAACATTGAAAGACATTGAAATAATCTGCATAGATAATCATTCCACTGATAACACCTTAAACATTTTAAAGGAATATGCTAAACGGGACAGCCGAATAAAAATAATCTCTTTTAATGAAAATAATGGAGCAGCAGCTTCAAGAAACATCGGAATAGAAAACGCTACTGGAGAATATATTGGTTTTGTTGATAGTGATGATTATATCCATTTGGAAATGTTTGAAAAACTATACGATGCAGCCATTTCCAAAGATTTGGACATGTGTATGTGTAAAATTTCCACATTTGAAGATGGAACAGGTGTTTTAAATGATGATATTTGGTATTTCGCCTTGAATTGTTTTAATCAATTAAAAAAGGAAGTGTTTAATCATCACGATACCAAAGAATTCATGGGCGAAATTTCAGTAACTGTTTATAATAAGATTTATAGAGCGTCAATGATTAGAAAAAATCAAATCAGATTTCCAATGACTCCTGTTTTTGAAGATGAAGTATTTTTTTATGATACATATCTACATTCACAACGTGTTTCTGTTATCCCTCATAATTTATATTATTATCGTACGAATAGAGAAGGTTCTATTGTACAACAGACAGCCGATAAGGATTATTCTCCCGTAGTGGAAGTTTTTAAAACTATACGAAATATTTTCATCAAGACAAATAATTATGAGGAATATAAATGTATATTGTGCAATATATTCATACCGATGGAGATATGGAGATATGGATTATCTTCAAAAAAGTACCATGAATCCTTTTTCAAAGATATGAAAGCAGATTGTTTGGAGTTATTTGAAGATAAAGAAATCTTAGAGAATTTACCAATCCACATTGTTGATCGGGTCGATAATTTAATCAATTCATCTGATTGGGTTGAATTTGACAAAAAAGAGAATTTTAAAGATATTTCTGTTATTTTAACATGTTACAATGATGAAAAAACAATTGAAAAGAGTATTTTATCTGTCATAAATCAAGATCTCGATTTTAAAAAGCACGTTCAATGCATAATTGTTGATGACGGTAGTGAAGATAAAACAAAAGACATATGTGAAAAATATATTGACTTGTATCCTAACAATATTGTATATATTCATCAAAAGCATCAGGGCAAATCCAATGCCATCAATTTAGGAACCAGGTATACCAAAGGCAAATATTACTATTATCTTGATGGAAATGAAGAGATAAAACCTCAGGAACTGTTGAAATTATTTAATGGATAAGGAAAGATTGAATGTATTTTTATGAAGATATTAAATTTAGATTTGACATTGATTTAAAAAATGAAAACAACATTCAAAAGCTATTTCAAAATATTGGAAGCCTGTTGAATGTTCAATTTGATGAAAATTTCAACCCATATCCTGTTGAAAATCATGAATATTACACCCTTAAAGAGGTCTTTCACGAAAGCATTAATTTCGAAATAAGCAACTTTTTTAATTTTACATTTAATGAAGTTGTAGACACACCATTATACAGATTTCTAATTTTAAAAACCGATGATAAACTAATAGTTTTGGCAATAATTAACTCTTTGATATTTGATTATTCTTCTATAGGTATTTTGCATGATTTATTTAAAGTCGATGATGTAAATTTAGAAAGTAAAATTACAGATTATTATAAGAATGTCAATAATTATTTGTCTTCGCAGGATTTTGAAAATGATTCTAATTACTTACAAAATCAGCTTTTGGATAGTGAAAGTTATGTTAAGTTTTTCAATATAAAATCAGACAATTACAAGTCTAAAAAAATCACATTGGACATTAATTCAATCAATGATTTTTTAAACAGACATTCTGTTTCTAAATTTGACTTTTTTACAGCAATTTTTTCACTGTACATGTCCAGAATAGATAATACAATGGGCTGTTTTTTAAAGACTACTGTTTCGGAAAACCCGGGGTATATTGGCCCTTTTGATAAAAAGATATTGTTAAAAATCAAATATGACTCTAACATGCCGTTTTTTGATTATTTGCATGATGTTGGTGATGTCTTAAAAGACAACAGAAGCCATATCCAAATTGATTTGGAAGATTATGTTAATGAGAATACTTCTTATTATTCTGTTTTTGATTTTTCCGATTTAGAGGATGTGCATATATTCAACCAAGAGGGAGCATTGACTTTAAATATCTATAGGGATTTTTTAGAGTTATATTATAACTCAGATTTATTTACCGATGAGTATATCGATTCCATGACGGCAAATATCGGTTCTTTAATAGCTAATTTGGTAAAATCTCCAAATCAAAAATGCGGATTTATTGATATTCTATCAGATGATGAAAAAAATTTGATTTTTAAATTCTCTAAAGGAGGACATGCTTCTTTTGATGAAAATAAAACATTGGCTTTAGCTTTTCGTGAAAATGCATTGAAAAATCCGGATGTTGTAGCTATTGATGATGGAGTTAATCAAATAAGTTATGGCGAACTGGAAAAATCGACCAACAGCATTGCCAATATTTTAATCGATGAATATGATGTTGGTTTTGGAGACAAAATAGGCTTGATGCTTCCCAGAAATTACCATTTCCCTGAATGTGTCTTGGCATTAAATAAAATTGGAGCTGCATTCATGCCAATTGATTCACAATACCCATTGAAACGTATAGAGCACATGCTGGATATTAGTGAAGCCAAATACATCATTACAACAAGACAATATTCATCCTTACCTGAATTTGATGTGAATTTAATTTTCATTGAAGATTTTGTTGCAGATTATGGAGGGGCGGTGGAATGCAGAGGCCGTGGCGATGATTTATTTTCCATTTTCTTTACATCAGGAACTACAGGACTTCCAAAGGGAGTAATATTTTCCAATAAGCAGATTGCCAGTGAAACAGCAGTTCTTAGGAATTTTTATCATTCCAATCCTGGGGATGTGTGTGGCTGTTATGTCAGTTTTAGCTTTGCATTATCTTCAAGAATGTATTTTGCCCTATATAATGGTGAAACTTGCAGAATATTCAATGAAAATGAGCAAAAAGACACATTATTATTTTTAAAAGCGCTTAATCAACAACCATACAACGATTTATTCTTGCCATCAAGTTTAAGCGTTTTGTTTTCCGAAAATGAAGCTGACATCAACGTTAAATATTTGATGTTTGCAGGTTCAAAATTAAGCAAGATGCCTCATGCACGCAATTACACTAAATTATTCAATGTTTATGGTACATCAGAAACCTTACTTACAATTGCTGCCTTATTGGATGATAATTCACAGGATATGCCAATAGGCAAACCGTTAAATAATTTCAATGCCCATATTCTTGATGAAAATAAATTGCCAGTTCCTATTGGGGTTGCTGGAGATTTATATATTTCAGGTGACTATATCAGTCCAGGCTATATTAATAATCCCGAATTGACTGATGAATTTTTCAGTGATTCATCTGAATTTGATTTTGAATCCCATAACAGGATGTATTATACTGGAGATGTTTGTTTTTATAATTTCAATGGTAATATTGAGGTTGTTGGACGAAGGGATGATCAGTTATCAGTTAGGGGATTTCGTATAGAATCAAATGAAATAATTAACATAATGAATGACTTTGATTTTATTTCGGATATTTGTTTGGATGTACAGGAAGACAATTTAATTGCATATTATACGGTAAATGAGGATTGTGATATTCTTATGGTTGAAAATGCCTTAAAAAATGAATTACCGAATTATATGATTCCTTCATTTTTCATAAAGTTGGATGAGATTCCTCTAAACAAAAATGGCAAATTAAACAAAAAAGCATTGCCGAAAATTGATTTAGCTGAAATGCAGGACAAGTATGTTGCCCCAATAACAAAAACGGAAAAGATAATTGTCAATGTATTTGAATCTATCTTTGATAAAGAGCCTATTGGATTGTATGATGATTTTGTAAAATTAGGTGGAAATTCCATTATTGCAATGCGTATACCTCCTATGTTGTCCCAATTTAACATTGACATTAATGCAAGAGTAATATTAAATAATAGAACCCCATATAATATAGCCAAAAGCATTGCCGACGATAGCAGGAATTATGGTTTCAAACTAGCTAAGAAAGGTCAGATTAACCAAAACTTATTTTTAATACCTCCTATTGGTGGTGTCTCATTTATTTTTGCAAATTTAATTGAAACTCTGGATTTTCCAGGAAATGTATATATTATTGATGATTTTAGATATGATTTGTCCTTGGAAGAAATTAAAAGAACACAAGACAGTAAATTAACCCTGGATTACTATTATGATTCTATAAAAAATCTTTTCAATGACGGAGATATTCTTTTGGGATACTCATTAGGTTGTATATATACAACACTATTGGCGGATAAATTAGAAAAGAATAATAAAAAAATAGGTAATTGTATTCTTGTTGATGGATTTTTAACTTATGTTATTGATTCAACACCATCCGAAGAAGAATTAACTTCTTTTATTATAGATGCTGCAAAGGGACAGGATATCGACGAGTTAAAAGAAAATTACAGTGAAGAATTTATTGAAAAATTCATTGAGATTGGCGCCATTAATTTTAAAATGAATTTTCCAGATCCTGAGATTCATTCAAAAATTACATTTTTAGCCACTTTTGAAAATTTGAAAGATGATGTCGATAAGTATTTCTCAAATTATGAATTTATCTTAATAGATTCAACACATAAAGATATTATAAATAAAGACTGCAGTAAAATCATTAAATATATCAAATAACCTATTTAATTAGCCGGATTATCATTTTAATGATATTATCATCGGCCAACACTTTGTAAGATTTTTCAATAACTCTTTGATGAATTTTGTGAGTTAATTAAAAGTTCATTAATGAGTTTCTTTAATTAATAGTGTTGAACCATTACCAAAAATTAATTATTAACAAACAAACATATAGTTTAATATTACAAAATCATGGTGATTTAATGAGTGGACCTTGGGTAGAAAAATATAGACCACAAAGCCTAGATGACATTGTAGGCCAAGAACATATTATAAATAGACTTAAAAAGTATGTTGGCGAAGAAAGTATGCCAAATTTAATGTTTACAGGACCAGCAGGTGTTGGAAAAACCACAACTGCACTGGCATTAGTTAAATCAACTCTTGGAGAATACTGGAGACAAAACTTTCTGGAATTAAATGCTTCAGATGCAAGGGGAATTGACACTGTTAGAAATGACATTAAGAATTTCTGTAGATTAAAACCTGTTGGAGCCCCATTTAGAATAATATTTCTGGATGAAGTTGACAACATGACAAAAGATGCTCAGCATGCTTTAAGACGTGAAATGGAGATGTATACAAAAACCGCTTCATTTATACTGTCCTGTAACTATTCATCCAAAATCATAGATCCTATACAGTCAAGATGTGCAATATTCAGATTTGCACCGATAAAAGGAGAAGAAATAGTCGGCAGATTAAAGTTCATATGTGAAGAGGAAAACTTTGATTACGATGAAAAAGGTATAGAAGCAATTGTATACTATGCAGAAGGAGATATGCGTAAAGCAGTCAATATCCTGCAGGCAACAGCTTCTGAAGGAGAACATATTACAGAAGACAGTGTATATGATGTTGTTTCAAAATCAAAACCTCAAGACATATCTGATATGATTACAAAAGCCTTGACTGGAGATTTTATGGGTGCTAGAAAGCTCATGCATGAAACAATGGTTTTACAGGGCACAAGCGGAGAAGATATGGTTGCACAGATATACCAGGAAGTGTCCAGAAGAGTTATTGATGGTAAAATGGATCCTGATTTTTATATTGATATAATCGAAGCAATAGCAAATTGCGATTTTAGAATAAGAGAAGGATCAAACCCTAGAATACAACTTGAAGCTCTTTTAACAAAATTCTTATAGAAAGGTATTGAAATGTTGTGGACAGATAAATACCGACCAAAAACCCTAAAAGAGATATTAGGTAACAATAAAGAGAAAAAAATAATTGAAACCTGGGTTGAGAACTGGAAAAACGGCAATCCCCAGCAACCCATACTTTTAGTCGGACCCCCAGGTATTGGAAAAACCACTTTTGCCCAGGCAATAGCTAATGAATTTTCCGAATACATTGAGCTTAACGCAAGTGATAAACGTTCCCAGGACGTAATCAAAAGCACAATTGGTGAGTCTTCATCTTCAAGGTCACTGTTCGGAGACGAATATAAGCTGATTATTATGGATGAGGTAGACGGTATTCATGGTACCAACGACCGCGGAGGAGTTAAAGCTATTGGAGAAATCATCAAAACCTCAAAACATCCGTTGATTTTAATAGCTAACGATTTTTACTCAAAAAGACTGCAATCCATTAAACCTAAATGTCAGGTTATTAAAATGGCAAAAATCAGAAGTCCGACCATCAATAAAATGCTTAAAACTATTGCTAAAGAAGAAGGCATTGAATATGATAAGGAAGCCTTAAAATTATTAGCTCAAAAATCAAATGGAGACATTCGTTCAGCCATTAACAGCTTTCAAGCAATTGCAGATACCTCCCATGAACTAACTATGGAAGACGTTGAAAGCATTACAACAAAAGATGACAGATCAACCATAATCGATGGAGTGATGGCTACATTAAAAAGTAAAAATCCAAAACATGTCAAAGATGCTTTAAGGGTAGATGAAGAGCCAACACTCGTAATGGAATATATTGCTGAAAATGTGGCCCGTGAATACACCAATAAGAATGAGCTTAAAAAAGCCTATGAAAACCTGTCAAATGCAGATTTATACTTTGGAAGAGCCCAAAGAACAAGAAACTATGGTTACTGGAAATATGCAACCGACTTCATGGGAATAGGCGTAAGCGCATCTAAAAAGGAAACCTATAAGAAATTCACTCCAATAAGAGGCCCAACAGTATTTACATTGATGGGACGCAATCGTGGAAAAAGGAACTTGCGTGACGGTATTGCAGATAAAATGTCTGAAAAAATGCATATATCAAATACTGTAGCCATTTCAATGTTTCCATATTTGGAAATAATGTTTCAAAATGATGAGCTTGCATGGGAAATTTCAGATTTTCTTGATTTGGACAAAGACGAAATCAAACGCTTTAGAAAAAAAGTCATTCCTAAATCAGTTATTAAAAAAATGGAAAAGAAAAAAGAGGAAATGCGTATTGAAGAGCGTGACAGACGTGCTGAAGAACTTCAAAACCAGATGTTTGCAGGAATCCCCCAAGAAGAAATTATTGAGGAAGAGCCTGTAAGAGACGAAGTCGAATTAATAACTGAAGAACCAAAAGTTGAAGAAGTCGAAGAAGAGTTGATGGCTGAAGAAATTGTTGAAGAAGAGCCTGAGGAAAAACCCGAAGAAAAGAAGAATAAACAAGCCTCATTATTTGACTTCTAATTTCTTTTCAATGAATTCAGCTGCTTTTACCACATTTTCTCGATACTGTGGTGCAACATCTTCTAAAAATTCCATAAATGATGATGCCAATTCATCATTATTTTCATTTTTTATTATATCCCTGCCATCCATTTCCAAAAATGAATTAATCCAGTTTAAAGGTACATTAATCAATGGGTAAATTTCATTGTCTTTTTTATTAAATTCCAAATCTTTGCCTGCAAAAATTGTAGAAAATATTTGATTAACCTCATCATCCAATATTGTCGGATTTGCAATTAAATCATATTCCCCATCATGAACCAGTTTAACGCCATATTTTCGAGTATAAGGTTCAAGAATTACATCAATCATGAAATTATCCGCAGGAACCAATATTGTTGAGTTAGGTTCAATATCACTAAGGGTTTTAGCAGATTTGGAGCATATTTTT
>NZ_JAZRJY010000094.1:0-7028 GCF_045646045.1 Methanobrevibacter sp.
TATAATGTTTTCGGTTATTTTTGGGTTCTATGTAAGTGCTTGCATTCTAAAAACTTTAAATATTGCTTTTTTTTATATATAAATGTAATTATATTGTCTTTAAGCTGTAAAATACATTATATTTATCAAAGATTTTTTAAGATACTATGAGAAATGAAATAATTTATATATTTAAATCATATTTACTCCCATAATAATTTAAGTGCTTTTTATAAGCGCTTATTTATTTTTATTTCTAAATTTGTCAATTCACTTGCAAATTTACTTTTTATCCAATAAATTTATCGGGGACTGATTTTATACGAACATAAAACATAAAAATATACTAATATAATTTAATACAAGGAAATATTCATGACATATAACAGAAAAGTTTTAATTACATTATTCTTCATAACTTTTTCATTATCGACATTATTGAGCGTATCGGGACTTTCAAATGAAATCGCCACTTATTTTAGAGTAGAAATTGCACAAAGTACTATATATCTCGGAACATTTTTACTTATAGTTGGGATTACTGCATTATTTTTACCCGCATATCTTTCAAGATTTGAAAAGAAAAAATTTTTGGTTTTAACATTATTTGTAACTATTGTCACGGTTTTTATTCAGATTTTTGTTGACGATTTTCAAATTGCTGTTATACTAAGAATTATTCCGGCATTCTTTTATTCAACTGCAATCAGTTTTGCTTTAACATATATCGGAGAACTGGATCCGAACAATGTTAACAAGGTAGTTTTAGGAATAACCAGTGGAACAGTATTCGGTGCTTCATTTTCAATTTATCTTACAACAAATTACGGATTTGACTATGCTCTTATATGGATTGCTTTAATCAATGTGATATCATTGATTCTTACTGTTCTCTTTTTGCCTGAAATGAAGGGTAAAACAGAAAGTTTCCTTAATCAATTCCATAACGCTAAATGTGAACTTTTTGTAGTTTCAATCTGTTCCATACTGTTTATCGGAATAGGAGTATCAATCACATATAATTTCTTCACGTTATTATTGGAAACAATAACTAGATTGCCATATGATGAATTGTCATTATTCATATTCTTCAATGGACTTGCAGGAGTATTTGGAACAAGTCTGATGGGAAAATTAATGCAAAAAAATCTAAAATTGTCTGTTATGGCATATCCTTTTATTTTTATTCTGTTGATGCTGTCTATGATTATATGTATTGAAATGGAAAAACCGATGTTTGTTATATTGATTCTATTTGGTATTTTGGATGGATCAATGCAGACTATTGCACAATATACAATAACTTCAGCGGCAAGGGACACACCTGAATTTGCTAACGGATTTTATTTGTTTATAGTTAATTTAAACAGAACAATTGGTATAGTGCTTGGCGGAGTGCTTATCGAGTCATGGTTTACTACATCAATATTAATCATGTCAGTTATTTCATTTGCAATGTCTATACCATTTATCGTATATAGATTCAAAAAATATTCCTCAGTTGACTTGCTTCATGTTAAAGATGCAGTTTAACCATCATCTTTTTTAAAAAAATGAGTCTGTAAAATTTTATAGTCCTATTTGATTTTTAGATGTTTTTCAGTCCAATTTTTCATTTGATAGTCTAAAAATGTTAGAATTCCATTTTTAGTCTTGTATAATTTCTTTATTATTTCTGGATTAGTTTGTCTGTAGTAATTTTCGACTTTGTTTGATGTTTTCTCAATTTTTCATCATCTAAGTGTTGTACATATCTGTGGAAGTGATTGATGATGTGTTTTCTTATGAAATCTTTTAATACTACTGGTATTGCTCTGTAATTTTGTAAATATACTTAAATTATAATGTTATATTAAAAAATAAGCTAATGTAAGCGCTTACTTGCGAAAATACTTATATGGTACGTAGATTAAATCATAATATGGTAGTTACTATATAAGTAGGGATTTTTTATGAAGAAAAAATTATCTTTAATGCTGTTATGTGTATTCATTTTAATGAGCATCTCTTGTGTATGTGCAAGTGATAATACAACTGTAACAGTCAATATGGACAATAGTCATATGACTATATTTAATGAAAATAGTGCAGTAGCTGTCGACGTTCACAGTAGTTCTCCAAACACCAATTTTAATAATGCTGCACCTGGAACATATGATGATTTGAATAAAGATATTCAAAACATTACCTCCAACAGTGTTTATAACATTACAAAGGATTACAAATTTGGCGGAAAAAGCCAAACATTCATAGGCAATATACTCAGTAAATATTTGAAACCTACAATATCAAGTGGAGACAGTAATCATATAATTACTATTTCCCAAGACAATATCATCATCAATGGTAATGGTCATACCATTGATGCAGGTGGATCTAAAGACTTCGCAATATTCAATATTACGGGAAACAATGTGACAATCAATAATTTGAAATTTACAAATTGCCGATATGAATATAATAGTCCAATAAGTTGGTATGGAAATGATGGGGTCATTAATGGATGCATTTTTCGTAATGGCTTCTCTGTAAACGGTGGTGCAGTCACTTGGATGGGAAATAATGGTACCATATCCCAATGTCTTTTTGAAAATAACATTGCAAAAGGAGTCGGTGGTGCAATATACATTGGAGGTACAAACAATACAATTTCCAATTGTCAATTTGTACGTTCCCAATCACAACTTTCAGGTGAGGCAATATATGTTGACCGCAACCGCAAAAACATTTATTTTGTAAATGATACTTTTGAAAACTCACGCCCTACTATTGATGGGAAATCAATAGGTATGGATGTCAATTACTTTTACAAATGCCATAATGTCGATGTCTATGGTGATTTTAGTACCCGTACATCTTGCTTGATAGATATAATGCCTTTAATATACAAGTCCATTATGACGAATGGTATCACAAAAATTGATGATATTCTCAGTTATTATGCTGACTATAACAATGTATACAAAACTTTCACATTGAACATAGTCGCACATCAAACTTCCACATTGAACATATTCCCACATCAAGTAACAACTCCTTCCAGACATGATTCCAAAACTTTTGATTATATCAAATCATTTTATTTTTACAATGTGATTAACATCAATCAGATTTTCGATAAAGCAATCCATGGAAACTACAAATTCGACGTCGCACAGGTCGTTACAAAGTATATTTCTAAACAAGAAGATTATAAATCAACCCTAAACACAAAATCATCCGGTTTATGGTTCAACAAAGACAAAGATGCCCGGAAATTAACCAACGGTTTGAGAATTATTTTTACAGACAAATTATCAATATCTTCTCCCACCACTACATTGAACGTAAAAAATATGGGTTTCGATATTATTACAATCATGGGTAATGGTTCAACAATCATTGGTGGAGCCGGTGACCGTAGTGAGAAAAAATGGATTGTTATTGATCAAGATAATGTCACAGTTGTTGTCAATGGTTTGACTATTGTTAATTTCAATACTGCTGTTAAATGTTTAAAGGGTACTTGTTTCTTAAACAATGTCAAATTCAACAATAACCGTATGAATTATATTGCTGATAGAGATTGGGGTGCAGCAATGCTAAATACTGGTGTGGTAATCTGTAACAACTGCAGTTTCACAAATAATTATGCGAAAAACGGTGGTGCAATCTTCAACCAAGGTTATTTGGAATTAAACAACTGTACATTCGAAGAAAACACTGCATATGGAAAAGGAGACAATGTGTGCGTAGGTGATGGTGGAGTTGTAATGATTGACAAAGTAAACATTACTGAAGATAATAATGATGATTCAATTGTTTATTTTGCTAAAAGCATGTCTGCATCAACATCCACTTGGATGACTATTGCGTCCATTGCAGGTTCATTTGCCATTGGTTTTCTTGCGGGCGTTATTACTGCTAATCCACTAGTAGGTATAGCTGTAGGATGTGCAGCAGGCGCAGCCATAGGTACATTTACTGCTGTTGAAATCATTTCAGCTAAGTATGATGTCAATTATGATAGATTGAAAACATGTCTGTTTGTAATAGGAGGATCTGCGCTAGCAGGTGCAATGGGAGGATTTGTTGGATCAGTATTAGTTGGGGAAGAGGCATTCATTGGCCAAGAGATCCCATACATAAGTAGAACCTCCACATTCTCCAATTTTGTTGACCTTCCATTCCTAATCATGTTATGAGGAAATTGTCTAAAAATGGTTTTTCGGACAATTTCTCCTTTTTTTCTTTTTTTTGGTATCCGAGGATGTGGCGCAAAATTTTTAATCTAATTTTGTGTTTTGATAAACAGGAAGCATTTAAATGTTTAATTCAATCAATATAGTCTCTTTCTTTTCCATTAATCTTGTTTCTTCTACAGTAGACTTTTAATTTGTGATGTATTGTTTGGAACAAATGAAATGTACATAATTGATGATTAACTCCTATTTCATCAGATACATTACGATACATTGGGAATAAATCTGTTGTTAAACAAATAAATGGTTTATTTTTCGTTGAATCTAATATAAATTTCTTGGTATTTTTTGGTATTTTACGACGTACTATTCGTTCTGAGACTGGAACATTAAGTATGGCATCAAATAAAGTCAATCTGTAATGTCTAACTCCATTAAGTCTTAAAAATTGTTCATCATATAAATAATAGCCAGAATATTCGAATTCTTCATTGTTGATTGTTTCTTCATGATTTTTATTGGACCAATTCTTGATTGTTTGATGAGATATTCTGATTCCAAGGAATACTTCAAAGTATTTGCTTATTTTACCAAGTGATTGATATCCAATTTTCATTATTCCAGGAATTTTATTTATAATTTCTTGTAAAAATTGTTTATGTTCTCCAATTAATGGATTATTTTTTATTCCGAATTTTTTTCCACATTTTTTACATTGATACTGCTGTTCTTTAAATTCTGTGATTTTTCCATTGATATTTTGTTTATTCATTTAAATTAGAATCAAAGAAAAATTAGAGAGTATTTTCATCGAAGTTAAATTTCAACTGTAAAAAATAAAATTTGAAAGAAGCCTATAAAATTTTACAGACTCAAAAAAAATATAAATCCTCAACTTCAATAGGTTGAGGCAGTTTAAATTATTGTAATTTTAAATTATCTATAGCATGAATAAGCTCTAGCATATGTAAGTCTTTAATGTCCTGTGTTAAATAGCAGTTTTCTTCATAGTAAAATGCAGGAATACCTTTTTCATTTAAAGGAACAGTCAAATAAGGGCCGCTTGTTGTATGTTGAGGGTCATAGTAGGAAATGTTTTGTGTGGTATTTGAAACTTTATGGGAATAATTTGAACTTAATTGATTATCCACAGGAGTAAATACGAAAGTTTCAACAGGATAATATGCGCCATGCCCATGTATATCTACAGCTAAAGAATAGTTTCCTTTACTGATTTCCGGATATACATATTTTAAAGCTAATTCCTGACCTGTTTGTCTGCCCGGCTGATCATCAGGTGACAATTGTCCGTAACTGCTGAAATCTTCAGTAACATTAACAATATAAATATCATAGGAGTAGTTTAAATTGCTTGTATTCGGCAGCAGTTTAAGTAATGTCTTGTGTATATCGTTTTCTAAAGGATGAATGCCGACCACGTAAGCTATTTTTTTAGAAGAATTAGGATTTCCAATATTTTTAATAACTTGAACGAATCCGTTGTCCGAAGTATTATTTGCTATGACTTCAGGCTTACTTATTGCAGTGTTATTGTTATTATTGTTATTAAATAGGGTAATTGCAATGCCAAAAATTAAAAGAATGGCTATTAATAACAGTATTATTAAACGATAGTTGTTTCTTCTCATTTTAATCAATTTTTTAAATAATTAAATTACATCAAAGCCAATAAGTTTTACTTTATTGGAAAGTAATTCAGGACTTTCATCAATTTTTTCAGATAATTTGGTAGTTATGTATTTTTTATTATCGTCCGGAAAAACAGTTGCCATTTTCATGTCTTCATTATCCATTATAACGCTGGCCAAAAAGTTCGCTCCACTGGAAATGCCAACTCCCAAACCAAATTCTTTAGCTATTCTTTTTGACATATTAATAGCATCCAAATCATCAATTAAAACAATATCATCAATCAAATCTTTGTTAACTATTCCTGGAATAAAGTCATCACCAATTCCCTCTATCATATGACTTCCCTCTTCCATTCCCATTTTAAGTATGGATAATGTACTTGGCTCAAGGGCAAATATTTTGGAATCAGGATTATTTTCTTTTAATCTTTTTCCAATTCCCATAAGAGTTCCCCCAGTTCCAATACCGGATACAAAGGCATTCACGTCAGGAATAGTATCAATGATTTCTTTACCTGTTGTAGTATATTGAGCTTCAACGTTATATTTATTATCAAATTGGAGGGGTCTATATGCATCATTTTCTATAGCAAATTCTTCTGCAAGTTCAAGGGCTCTTTTAAATCCACCTTCTTCTTTTGATACAAGATGAACATGAGCACCATACATTTCTATTAGTTTTCTTCTCTCAAGAGATGCCCAGTCAGGCATGAAAATGTGGACTTCATGACCATAAAGAGCACCCATGGCACTAAATGCAATGCCTGTGTTCCCGCTTGTAACTTCTACAATTGCCTGGCCATCTTTTAATGTACCGTTTTCCTTTTCTTTTTCCAAGATATATGATGCGATTCTGTCTTTTATGCTTCCAGAATAATTGTAGTATTCAAGTTTGGTATATATGCTACCCTGCTTTTCCTCATATTCATAATTAATCTTTATAGTTGGTGTATTACCAATTAACTTTCTAACATTCATAACAATTCAATCCAATTTAATAATAGTATTATGTATGTATTTTTGTAAAAAAATACTTTTCTTAAATAATGTGATTGAAAAAATTTTTGAGGTATTAATATTTCTGTGAAAAGATTGGTGATTATCATCACTTCTATATGTTATTGCTGATGTAACATTATTTTGATAATGTATTTATTATATCAATATTTGTCATTAATTAAATCAATATTTGTCCTATTATTATGCATAATTATTA
>NZ_JAZRJY010000095.1:0-9272 GCF_045646045.1 Methanobrevibacter sp.
AAAAGCTGGTGCAATCGCTGAACAACAATTAGATGACGGAGAAAACAAATTCAGATTTGTTATGGACAAATTAGGAGAAGAAAGAGAAAGAGGAGTAACTATCGATTTAGCTCACCAAAAATTCTCCACCAAAAAATACGATTACACTGTAGTAGACTGCCCAGGACACAGAGACTTCGTTAAAAACATGATCACTGGTGCTTCCCAAGCAGACGCAGGTGTATTAGTTGTTGCAGCTGACGACGGTGTCATGCCACAAACTAAAGAACACGTGTTCTTATCAAAAACTTTAGGTATTAACCAATTAATCGTAGCTATTAACAAAATTGATTTAGTAGATTACAGTGAAGACAAATACAACGAATTAAAAGAAGAAGTATCAAACTTAATTAAAACCGTAGGTTTCAACCCTGCAGAAGTACCTTTCATCCCATTATCTGCATTTGAAGGGGACAACATTAAAGAACCTAGTCCTAACACTCCTTGGTACAAAGGTGACTCATTAATTGATGCTTTAGACAAATTAACTCCACCTGAAAAACCTACTAACTTACCTTTAAGAATTCCTATTCAAGACGTTTACTCCATTACTGGTGTAGGTACTGTACCTGTAGGAAGAGTTGAAACTGGTGTAATGAAAAAAGGTGAAAACGTTGTCTTCCAACCTGCTGGAGCTTCTGGAGAAGTTAAATCCATCGAAATGCACCACGAAGTATTTGATATCGCTGAACCTGGTGACAACATCGGATTCAACGTAAGAGGTGTAGGTAAAAACGATATCAGAAGAGGAGACGTAGCTGGACACACTGATGCTGCTCCTACTGTAGCAAGAGAATTCAAAGCACAAATCGTTGTTTTACAACACCCTGGTGTAATCACCGTTGGATACACCCCTGTATTCCACTGTCACACTTCCCAAGTAGCATGTACTTTCTTAGAATTAATGCAAAAATTAAACCCTGCTACTGGTGCTGTTGACGAAGAAAACCCTGATTTCTTAAAAACTGGTAACGCAGCTATTGTTAAAATTAAACCTACTAAACCAATGTGTCTCGAAAATGCAAAAGAAATCCCACAAATGGGTAGATTTGCTATCAGAGATATGGGTCAAACTGTTGCAGCTGGTTTATGTATTGAAATCACTGAAAAACAATAAGTGTGAAAGGTTGTGTTTAAGTTTTTAACTTAACACTCTCTTTTCTTTTTTTGTATTTTGGGGGCTAATAATGAATCAAGCAAGAATTAAACTCACAGGAACAGATCCTGAAAAATTAGCATATGTCTGTGATCAACTCAAAAATATTGCTGAAAGAACTGGAGTTGACTTATCAGGTCCTATTCCATTACCTACTAAAAAATTAGTAGTACCTACAAGAAAATCACCAGATGGTGAAGGTAAAGCTTCTTGGGAAAAATGGGAACTTAGGATTCACAAACGTTTAGTCGGTATCGGAGCTGACGAACGTGCAATGAGACAAGTAATGAAAGTTAATGTTCCTGACAATGTAAGTATTGAAATTGAACTTAAAGGATAAATATTTAGATTTATTCTCTAAATATTTCCTTGTTATATTCTAATGCCGAGGTAGTCTAGTCTGGTAAGGCGCGGGACTTGAAATCCCGTGGAGTTTCTCCTCCTGAGTTCAAATCTCAGTCTCGGCGCTTCTATTTTTTTTAAAATTATTTTTTTTTAATCAAATATCTTTTCTAATTTTTTATCAAATTCATTCAAATTAGAAACAGTATCTTTTTTATTTAATTCTTTGATGACTGGTCGTTTAATCATTATTAAGGATATATTCTTTTGATTTGCCGCTTCGATTTTTTCAACAACTCCGCCTATTTCACCGCTTTCTTTTGTTATCATGACACTTGCATCATATTTTTCAATTAAATCAATGTTTTCTTTTAAGCTGGCGGCACCATTCATTGGAATGATATGATCATTTGCAATGCCTAATTTTTCACATTTTTCAATTGATTTTGGAACTTTAAGAATGCGCGGATAAAACCTGTCCTTTGAAACATTTTTTAATATGTCTTCCATAGTGTTTGCACCTGCAAAATGGAGCACATTGCCTTCAGGTATCTGTCTGGCTATTATTTCTCCTGCATCTTCAAAGGATTTTGCATAGATGATGTGGGTTGTATCCATATCCTTGAAATTAAGTGGCGGTCTTTCAAAACGAATATATTCTATTTCACATATTTTAGAAAGACTGGCACTAGTTTGTGTAATGTGTTCGGCAAATGGGTGAGTTGCATCAATAAGCAAATCAAAGTCAGAATTATTGATTATTTCAATAAATTCATCTTTTAGAATGCGTCTTGAAATTGTATCGTCACTACCTGCTTCAAGAGCTAACTTTGATCCATATTCTGTTGTTGTAGTTGTTAGAATATATGTATCGTAATTCTTTTTAAGATGTTTAATTATTTCTGTGGAGTCTTTTGTTCCTCCCAATAACAATATATTCAATTTCCTCATTTTATCATTCTATTCATTATTTTTTCAACAATTATTATTGTAAATGCAGTAATTATAATCATAATCCAGTCAGTAATTCCAATAGCTGTTGTTTTGAATATTATTTGCAGTTGCGGAATGTATATTATCAATATCTGCAACAATAATGAAAGCACTATTCCTAAATAGAGATATTTGCTTGATTCTTCGGAGTTTGATTTACAGTTCAATGCATTAAATAACTGATAAATCACAAATAATGTAAATGCGACAGTCATTGCTTTTGTCTGTGTTGATATCTGTGTTTGGTATAGGAATACGCCAGTTGTACCTATTGCCATTACTAAACCGGAAATCAGTATTCTTGTGAGAACTTTTTTATTTAAAATGTCTCCTGTTTCAGGTTTTCTTTTCATAATGTTTTTTTCAGCACCTTCCATTCCCAATGTTTGTGCTGGGGGTCCGTCCATCACTATATTGATCCATAATAATTGGACTGGAGTAAATGGAATTGGTAAATTTAATAAACTTGTACCTATTATTGTTAAAATTGCACCTATGTTGGTTGATACTTGGAATTTAACAAATCGTTTGATATTATCATAGATTTTTCTTCCTTCTTCAACTGCTTTAACTATTGTTGCAAAGTTATTGTCTTCAATAATCATATCTGCAGCTTCTTGTGCAACTTCGGTACCATTACCCATGGCAACACCAATGGAAGCTTTTTTAAGTGCAGGAGCATCATTTACACCATCACCTGTCATTGAAACAATATGTCCTTTCCTTTTTAATGTTTCCACTATTCTCATTTTTTGTGTTGGTTTTACTCTTGCATAAACTTCAATATCTTCCACTATTTCCATATATTCTTCATCACTTAAATTTTCAAGTTCACTTCCAGTTATTACTTTTCCGGTAGTTAATATGTTAAGTTCGCTAGCTATTGCCTTGGCGGTTATTTCATAATCTCCTGTAATCATTACAACTTTTATTCCGGCATTCTGACATTCTTTAACTGCTTTTTCAGCTTCTTTTTTAGGGGGGTCAATTATTCCAACAAGACCAGTAAATATCAGATTTTCTTCATCATCCAGATTATCTTTTGTTTTGTATGCAAATCCGATTACTCGCAAAGCATCATTTGCCATTTCTCCTGTCTTTTTCAATACCTTTTCCTTAATTTCTGGTGTGATTATTTTGATATTTCCGTTGTCATCTATATATTTACTTTTATTTAAAATGATTTCTGGAGCACCTTTGGATAATATTATATTATTTTCTTCACTACATGTATATTCACAGCTCATCATTTTACGATTGCTGTCAAGTGGAATTTCATTAACTCGTTTATATTTGCCATAATCATCTGAAGCGTTATTGAAATACTTTAAAATAGCTCCATCTGTAGGGTCGCCTATGATTTCATCATGGTTTATAACTGCATTATTACATAAAACTCCAATCAATGAAGTTTTGCTTTCGTTAAAAAAGTAACTTTCTCGAACAGTCATTTTGTTTTCAGTTAATGTTCCTGTTTTATCACTGCAGATAACGGTACATGATCCGAGTGTTTCAACAGAAAGTAATCTTTTAACAATAGCATTTGATTTTGCCATTTGTTGCATTCCCAATGCTAATGTTAATGTTAATACTGCAGGCAATCCTTCAGGTACGGCAGCAACAGCAAGCGAAACTGCAGTCATAAAAGTCTCTACAATAGGTATTCCTTTTGATAATTCTAAAATAAAAACAAAAACACATACTATAATTGATATAAATGATAATACTTTTCCAAGTTTTGATACTTTGTTTTGAAGAGGTGTATCTTCGCTTTCTTCCTGAACCATTCCGGCAATTTCACCGATTGCGGTTTCCATTCCAACTTTTGTTACTACTCCTTCTGCATTCCCGGAAATTATGTTTGAGTCCATATGGACTTCATCATCAATATCTTTTGATGCGGGTTCTGATTCACCAGTTAAAAATGATTCGTCAACCCTTAAATCGTTTGATTCAATTAATATCAAATCTGCAGGTACTTTGTCTCCTTCCTCTAAAATAACAATATCTCCGACTGTCAAATATTTGGATTCGATTTTTTGTATTTTAGAGTTTCTCCTGACAATGCTTTCCTGTGTAGTAAAGCTTTTTAGCATTTCTACAGCTTTTTGTGAACGGTATTCCTGAATAAATCCTAATATTGCATTCAATAGTATTGCCAGCAATATCACTGCCGAATCAATCACGTCTCCCACTGCATAAGCTGCTATTGAAGCAACAAATAAAAGGCCATTTAAAACATCAATAAACTGCTCTAGAAATAATTTGATGGGACTTTTGGGTTTTTTTTCTTCAAGTTCATTTAATCCGTATTTTGATTGTCTTTTTTGAACTTCACTTTCAGATAACCCTTCGGCGGATGTTTGAAATTTAGATAATATATCACTCATTTACACACCTAATGTATAAAAACTTGCTTTATTGTAATTTTTCAATTTTAATTTTACTCTTCTTGAATTTACGTCTTCATTGAATAATGGTTTTATTATTAATTTTGTATTTGTTTTTAATGCTAAATCAATTATATATGGTTGCAATTCACTTGGAGGCCTAATGGAATAAATAATATCTAAATTTTCGTATAATTTTAAATCAGGATTTGTAATGTCGTCTTTGATTACGTCACAATCTCCTGGAGAAATGTCCGTTTTTATTATGTCGACATTTTCCTGTTTATTTAGATAATCATAAACTTGCGTGAATTTACCTATGGCTACTTCACATATTCGGGTTGGATTTTTATCGCATTGTAATAAAATATATTCTGCAAAATTTTGCCACATTTAATCTAAACCTAAACTTTCAATTCATTTTTACAATGTATCTCTTTTCAGAGTAATTAATCTTGTAAATACAAATGCTGGACGAATTTTAATTCTTAAAAAATTCACATTTGAATTTATCTTAAATCTATTTTCTTTTTTTTACTATTTATTATTATATTTTTTTAGAAAAATAACTTTGTAGTAATCCTCATTTTTATTTTAAGTAAATTTAAAATAAGGAAAAATAGATTTTTTTTAAAAATTTTTTTCACAAATCAAATAGGATTTTCTGTAAAGCTAGAAAAATGTAAATAGTAATTTTAAATATATAGTTTATTTGGATGATAATTCGTGAGTTTAGACAGGGAGATTTAAAAAGAGTTTTTGAAATTGAGAACATGTCTTTTGACCAATCATATGGAATTAACATGTTTAAAAGTTTGTATGATATGGGAACCGGATTTTTGGTGGCTGAAGATGAAGGATATGTTATCGGTTATATTATTTTTTGGATAAAATATGAAAATCAGGGTCATATTATCTCTCTTGCTGTTGATAAAAACTATCGCAGACAAAAAGCAGGGACCCGTTTATTATCAAAGGCTATTCAGGTTTTAATGTTTTTTGATATAGCTAATATCTATTTGGAAGTCAATGAAAATAACTGTGGAGCATATAAATTTTATAAGGGATTTAACTTTAAAGTGGATAGGATTGTTCCGAATTATTATGATGGCGGTGATGGAGCTATAGTGATGTATTTGCCAATTATACGTTCGGGTTAGTTAGATTGGCAAAATTCATTTGGCTGTATTGTATTAAAGTTTCTTGTGTAATTGCTCCAGTTAAAATTAAGATTAACAGTAAAACTAAGTAGAATATGAATATTGCAAGCTGGATACGTCCATGTTTTTTTGCAACAGGATCTTTTCTGGTTATAAGATAAATTGCAATGATAAGGCCTAAAAGTCCACCTAAAATTGAAAAAATATACCCTAACACTATTAATAATTTTGTGGTTGTTGATGTAGGTTTATTTTCGCTGCTGTCCACAACTTTTTTCTGGATAATAATCGGACCAAATGTTGCATCCGGATTTTGTTTAAAGATTAAAGGACTTCCACATTTCACACAGAATTCAGCTTCTTCCGGATTTTCATAAAAGCACAATGGGCATGTATTTGGAGTATTTTCTAAAGTTGGATATTCATATCCGCATTTTATACAAAATCCATATTGGTCATCACCAGCTGTGTGGCATTGGGGACATCTTCTTACAACCATATTATCACTTATTAAAATTTAGTTAATCAATTTATTTAAAAGTATTTATTTACAAATATATTATCAATAATCAATAACTGGGTGAACAGATAATGCTTGAAAAAATAGAAATTACACAAAGATTCAATTTTAAAAAATTAAACAAGCATTATGAATGTTTTATAATTGATCTGGCAAGAGGTTATGCCTATTTTAATATTAATGAAATGATTTATCCTGATCAATTCTTTGAAACAAGTTATTCTTCTTGGACTCCAATTCTAAATGATTTGAAAACTCGTGTTTCGAGTAAAATCCACAATTTGAATGAAAAATCCGTTGAAAAGTTTAGAAGTGATTTCGATAAATTAGATTTATTTGATGATTTCGAATCTGAAAGCTTTTCATATTTTGAAAAATTGGAAAGTATTTACTCATGTAATATCAACTTATATTATACTGACAATTATCAGGAATTCTGTATTAAAAATGATTTTCCAAAAGATTGGCTAATTTTTGCTGAATTATTATTTAAATTATTTAATTTTGATGTTTTAAATGTAGGTAATCTTGAAAAAATAGTGACTAATTTATTTTTCAATATTCGACGTGATGGAGTATATGATAAGAAAAATAATAAATTAAAATTAACATCGCTGGAGTTTGGACATTATAAGGTATTTCCATACGATACGCCCCATCCAAGCATTATTGTTGATGTTGAAAATAATGAAATTACCGGCTATTTTGAAAAAAAGGACGCTGACTTAGATATTCTTTTTAATCTTTTAGAAAAATATGGTGTTTATGAATGGATTTTTGAGGATTATCAGAATAAATCTAAAAACCATGATTCTCCAGTTTTGGACGGCTATGACTGGTATTTGGAACTAACATTTGACGATTCGATTGTTTGGAATATTTTGGGTCATAATGAGTATCCTGATACATATTTATGTCTTGCTCGTAAGATTAGGAATTTAACCAATTTGGATTTGCTTGAGCTTGAAACAATTCCTGATGAGGAAAAAGAACTCTTTATTTCTTATGGGAAAATGAAATTATCTTAAAAAATAGCCATTATTTCATTAATTATTTATATCTGTAATAAGATAATTTTATATATTATATTAATTTTATTTATAGGGGATAATTATGTCAGAAGTCTCATCAAAAGAATTATATGAATTTAAAAAAACTTTAAAAGAATTATCACAAAAAAGAGGAAGGGGTACAGAACTTGTTTCAGTTTATATTCCGCCGGATAAGCAATTGAGTGATGTCGGTAAACATATGAGGGATGAACTTGGACAAAGTTCTAACATCAAGAGTAAGCAAACCAAGAAAAATGTTCAGTCAGCTATTGAGGTTATTTTACAAAGTATTCGTTTATATAAAAAGCCTCCGGAACATGGTTTGGTTTTATTTGTTGGGATGATTCCTAAGGGTGGTCCAGGTACAGAAAAAATGGAAAAGTACATATTGGAACCGCCTGAACCTGTTGTAACTTACTGGTATAAATGTAACAATGAATTTTTCCTAGAACCTCTTGAATACATGATTGAAGAAAGGGATACTTATGGTTTGGCTGTAGTTGACAGAAAAGAAGCTACTATTGCTACTTTAAAAGGTAAAAAAATTAGTATTGTTGGCCATTTAACCAGTGGTGTTCCGGGTAAACATAAGGCAGGGGGACAATCACAAAGAAGGTTTGACCGTGTAATTGAAGATGAAGCCCGTGAATTTTTAAAACGTATTGCTAAACGTATCAATGATGAGTTCTTACCTTTGAAAGATGATTTAAAAGCTGTTGTTATCGGCGGACCGGGTTTTACAAAAAATGATTTGGTGGATGCAGATTATATCCAGTATGAAATCAAGGATAAAATTATTGCTACTGTAGATACATCTTATACTGGAGAATTTGGTATTCGTGAAGTTATTAATAAATCTACAGATCTTTTAAATGAATTGGATGTTATTCATGAAAAAGAAGTTATTCAAAAGTTTTTAGGTGAACTTAGAAAAGATAATGGTTTATACTCATATGGTGAAGAGGAAGTTAGAAACAATCTGGTTATAGGTGCTGTTGATACTTTGCTTTTATCTGAGGATTTATCATCAATGCGTAAAACTTTCAAATGTGGTAGCTGTGGTTATGAAACTGGAATAACTGTAAAAAATCAATCTGAAGCAGATTCACTTGAAGAACGTTGTCCTGAGTGTAATGAACTGCTTAAAGAGGAATCTTCAGAACTTTTAGTTGATGATTTTGTTGAATTGGCTGAAGAAATGAATACTAGTGTTGAATTTATTTCCACAGAAACTGAAGAAGGTATGCAACTTTACCGTGCATTTGGTGGTATTGGGGCAATTTTAAGATATTATGTAGGCCATTAGGGATTTTTTTAAATCCTTATTATATTTTTTTAATTATTTTTTCATCGGACATATATTTCCGACCTTTTGTTATTTTTTCCAGTCGGACATATACTTCCACCCATTTTTGTTTATATTTTTAATAAATATATTATTCATTGTTTATTTTATTAAATATTTATCTATATTTATTTAAATTTTATTCAATTTTTTAGGTTTTTGTACACAAAATAATTATTTTTACTAACAATTGTAGATTATTATATTAAAACTTCTATATTTTTTATATATTTATATTATTTTATTAACTAAATGTTTAATATTTTTATAGATAT
>NZ_JAZRJY010000096.1:0-16059 GCF_045646045.1 Methanobrevibacter sp.
ACAATAGTTGTATTTTTAATTGGATTTTGTTCATTTATTCCTATAATAATTGCTCTAGGGATGGGTGAATTTATAATTTCTTGGGGAATTGCCAGATATCGTAATAAAATTTTGGTTTTGTCTGTTTTGCAGGAAGAAACAAACTCTTTGAAAAAGACAAATATTTACTTTAAAAGCAATCTAATAAGGGAATATTCAAATTTCACATGTGATTTAAAAAATACATGAAATTATAATACAAATATTGATGCTAATATGAACATTAACAAAATATATTTTAATTTATTTTTTTTCTTTTTTTGATTGGCTTCCATATTTTTGTATGTTATTCTAAAATATCGAAAATATATTAATACCTATCACTTAACAAATTAGAGACAGAAATCCTAAAATATTACTTTAATTTTCAACTGGTGTGGAATTAATTTTAGAAACATCGAAATAATCTTGATGTTAAAAATACATAACGTATATTTCTTGTAGAATTATACGTATCTTTTTCTTTTCTCATTGAACTTTCTGCACGAAATTTTTGAATTGTTCTTTTAGAACGTTTCAAAGATCAAGCCAAAATCTCCAATCCGTTGAATATTCCTAACATCAAAAATGTTAGTACATTACATTTGCAATATCATCCAAAAATTATTTTTAAGAATTAATTGTTCTTATTTTTTAATTTCATGATGTAAGTGAGTACTTACATTCGAAAATATTTATATACTTTCTTGTTTAAAGTTATCAGTAGCGATGGGAATGTATTGTCCCGAAAAAATTGGAGGTAAAAATATGTTTATTTTCCCACCATATTAAAATTATCTGGATGTTAAATCTGTTAAAGTATTAACTCGTTTGAACCTCTACGGCTTGTAGAAGCTGGAAAGGTTCAAAATCTTATTTTATATTAATCAAAATATTCATCATGATGACTGAAAATACTTAATTTTTCAAATTAAAGAGGTTCATAATTTCAGGGCATCATTTGGACAGCTGTGAACACATTCAAGGCATAATATGCATTCTGTACCATTTTCTCTTTTTCTGGAATTGTTTAACATTTCAACATCCATCGGACATGCCCTTACGCATTTGCCGCAACTGATGCATTTATTTTCATTAACTTTAACTCTTAAAAGTGAAAAATAGCTTGAAATCTTTAAAAATACCGTAATCGGACAGACATATTTGCAGAATGCACGATTATCTTTAAGATAAAATGCCATAGCAATTCCAAGAATATAATAAATTACATTGCCTATAATAAACAGGAAAAATATTATTGAATCAAGATTGGCAACTTTAAAAACGAATAGTGAACATACACCGCATGATATTGCTGCAAATAATATGTATCTGACATACCCCCAGGGTTTCCTTTCGTTTTGAGGGGTTTTGTAAGGTAGCAAATCCAATATCATTGCTGTCCAGCAGGCATAGCCGCACCATCCACGGCCAAAGAGTAATGGCCCAAGAATTTTTGCAATTAGAAAATGAATAACAGCAGCTTCGAAAACACCTAAACACAAATAATACCAAAATCCGGACAGGGACAAGTTTTCATGACCTAAAATGCCAACGTAAAAAAACAGGTAACATCCAACTGCAAGCATAATCAGGTTTCTTGCATATCTGTTATTTTTAGCCATCATGAACAGTCCAACAGCTATTGCAGTTCCAATATATAAGAAATTGAATATGAAAAATGTGTTGGAAGTTGTAATATATACCAAAACAGCAATCACGATGAAAATTAACTCCATAATTATTGGTGCTTTAATGTTCATATATAACTATCTTTTAACCATAATAATTAAATTTAGTGAAAAACATTTTAAAGCCAAAAAGTAAACCATAATCCAAAGATATTTGCAAAGCATTTTCAAGTTTCGGAAATGTTATATAACAATTTAAATAAAAATCTATTAGTTAAGTAAATTGTGGTATTATATGAATTTCAAGAAAATATTCCTGTTCGTATCATTGATTGTTTGTCTGTCTGCCATGGCAATATGTGCAAGCGATGTAAGTGAGGCTGATTTCGATTCAGATTTTAATGAATCACATTTTCAATGCTGTTCATTTGCTATCCAGGAAAAAGATGAAACTGTTTTTGCTTTTAGACAAGATGCTGAATTAGGTGATGACGGGGTGGTTATACATAATGATGAATTGAATAATCAGGAAATTATTGTACAGGAGATAATGGATCCTGATTCCCATTTCATTCATGCAATAATTACTGAGGATGGATGGATTGCAAGTTATGGTGGGGATTCTTCAAATGACACTGAAACCCAGGATAGGGAAAATATTGCTTGTGAAATGCTTGCTTCTGAAGAGATTTCATCAGATTCCCTCGCCAAGATTCAAAAAATCTTCAACAAATACGGTTATGGCCATTTTTTCATCAAGGCTCCTAATGGAAAATATGCTGTGGTTTATAATGAAACTGTTTTGATGGGTAAGTTAAATCCTGGTGAATTTTTAGTTATTCCGAATGAGTATTACGGCTTTAAGGAAGGAAACTATGCTGATTATGGAACAGACCCTGTTGATGCTATTGTTAAAATCTGTTCTTATGAGGATTCAGGTACAAATAGGCGTAATCTTTATTCCTATGATTATAAGTTGCAGGATACTGATAATGGAAAAAGATATGGCGTAAATGTCTATGTGACTAATGACAACGGATATAATGTCGGTTTGAACACTTCAGAATTTGTTAACTATTTCTATTTCAATAATGATTTCTATCCTCCATCAGCAATTCCCGAAAATCCGGACAAGTTATATGTTGGAGATTACATTTTTGAAAATCAATCCAGGTATTCTGTCATTAATGATCGAATCTTTCAAAATCTTGTTGATTTTCTAAATTCGGATTAGTTTTAAAACACTCTGTCGAGTCTTGAATGTTTGTTTTCTTGATTTTGGCATTGTTTTTTAGAATGCATTTCGATTTTGTTACTTTTTTTTACATTATAGATTTCTTGTTGGATGAAGAAATTAAATGACCTGAATTATAATTGGGAATATGATTTCTTTTAAAGTTTCGGCCTGTGAATGCATCAGTAATTTATGAATTTTAAACAAAATAGCTATTTTTTTAAATAAATTACTGCATAATTAGGCATCTGAACATTATATGAAAAATTTATTATATGATGTTTCACATATGTTATATTGTGATGATTATGGATGTTTTAAAGATTATGATTGTCATGCTTGTTTTAACCATGTCTCTGGGGGCAGTATGTGCAGCAGACAATGTTAATGACGTGGTTATAAGTGATGACGGTCAAGATACTTTGCAAATCTCGCAAGATGAAAGTTATGCAGTCAGTGAACCTTCATTCTCTGACTTAGATGGGGAAATACAAAAAGCGGGTATGGTTTTGGAGTTAACCAAGGATTATACCTTCAATAATGCAACTGATGATGATATGGGAATTAATATAAGTAAAGATAATTTTGTAATTAATGGTGAAGGCCATACACTTGACGGAAATTTCCAGTCAAGAATATTGGTTATTTCAGGAAATAACGTTACCATTTCCAACGTTAATTTTATTAATGGATACAGGCCGGAAAAATCCGGTGGAGCAATATATGTAATGGGCTCACTTACTTTAAACAATGTAACATTCTACAACAACTATGCCAGAAGCGGTGGAGCAGTCTTTTTAAATGGAAAGATTACAATAAATGATGCACTATTCGCCCAAAACAAAGCAGAAGTTGGTGGAGCAGTCTCAACATTGGGAGAAACTACAATAATCAATTCAATTTTCAACGGCAACAAGGGAGAAAACGGTGGAGCACTGTTAATTCATGGTAAAACTACAGTAAATAATTCTGTATTCAACGCCAACATAGCTGAAGATGATGGGGGAGCAATTGCAATAGAGTATGCTGCTACAATAACCAATTCAACTTTCAACGCCAACCGAGCTAAAAATGGAGGAGCAATTTCAATAGAGAAGGCTACTACAATAATCAATTCAACATTCAATGCCAACCAGGCTAAAGATGATGGGGGAGCAATTTATACTGAATCAGAATCTATAATAAGCAATTCATTATTCAACAAAAATAACGCTTCAAAAGGTGGAGCACTTCTAGTAAAAGGAAATTCCAGTGTGTCCAATACAATATTTTCAAACAACAGGGCTGGTTATATTGGCGGTGCTGTAGTAATTTCTAATGAAACCTTAAAAACAACCAATGTTACTTTTTTAAATAATACTGCCAAGGATTTTGGTGGTGCTGTTTTAAATATAGCAAACTACGAAAGTAAAAATGATAAATTCATAAATAATCATGCAGATATAGGGGAGGTCATTTATTGTGAAAATAATATTGATTTTGTCCTATCCAATGGAACTTTTATAAGTGATGAAGAAGTAAACTGGGGTTTAATTTATATAACTGCCGAAGGTTGTGGAGTGATTGCAAATACTACTTTTTCAAATATCCAGTCAAACTATTCCACTGCAGTTTATTCTGATAACAGTACCCTAATTATTGATAATTGTGATTTTATAAACCTGAATGCAAATAAGACTGCTGGAGCAATAGCAGTTAAAGGTTTCAATAGTTTGGGAACAATTATAAGGGATTCCAGATTCACCGATGTCAGATCCGGAAAAAATGGTGGTGCAGTATTTATTGATGTCTGTGGTAATAACAGAAAAAGAAATGGAACAGCGTTGGTTCTCAATTGTCAGTTCACCAATTGTGCTTCTGAATTTGGTGGAGCTTACATGCAGCTTGGAGGTAATTTGGTCATGATGAACACAACATTTACTTCAAATAAAGCAGCATATGGCGGTGGAGCAGCCTATCTTTCATTTGTTAAAGCTATAATAACCAATTCTACTTTCAATTCAAATGTTGTTCCTGTATATGATGATTATAAAACATATGGTGGAGGATTATACGGTGATTTAATTACATTAACTATGTCTGATTCCATATTTACAAATAACTTTGCAGAAGTAGGTAATGGAATATATGTGCTGGATGCAAATTTTACTGTTACCCGTACCACATTTTTCAACAATTCAAATGCAATATACTCTGATTTTGATGCTTATTATGAATTAGAAAAAAATATGTATTATAATGACACATATTCACTGGACAATAAATTTTATACAACAGTAATTGCTCAAGACGGAATTGAATTTGAATCACTTAACAATACAATAAATGTTAATGCAACTCCATCCAGATTTGATTTACGTGAGTGGGGCTGGGTTTCTCCGGTCAGAAATCAGGGCAGGATGGGGTCCTGCTGGACATTCGGTCCTAACGCTGCATTAGAATCTGCATTATTAAAAGAAGCAGGATTGGCAACTGATCTTTCAGAAAATAACATGCAAAGCATGATGTTAAGATACTCCAAATACGGATATTCTCAGTATGTTGAAGGAGGATCTGGCTTATATGGAACATCATATTTATTAAGCTGGTTAGGAGCATTTCCAAATGATTATGATTCATACGATGAACTTGGAAAGATTTCACCAGCACTAATTGCAGATGAATATATTCACGTTCAAGACATTATGATTATTCCAAATAACGTTAGTGATGTTAAATCTGCAATTCTTACATGCGGTGCATTGGATGCAAACATTTATTCACAGAGTACATTTAATGAGGAATCTCCTTATTATTACCCGAAAACATATTCACAGTACTGTAATGAAACCGTAACTCCATCCCACGATATATCTATAGTTGGTTGGGATGACAATTTCTCCAAGGATAATTTCTACATAACACCTGAAGGTGATGGAGCATGGATTTGTAAAAACAGCTGGGGAACAGATTGGGGAGATAACGGTTACTTCTACGTTTCATACTATGATAAATCATTATGCACAGGTAATGTAACAGATTACAATTTTATAGCAATGGTACTGGCAAATAATGAAACATATGATAAAAACTATCAGCATGCCATTACATGGGATGGTGAATTTTATAATAAAAGCAGTATTTATGCCAATTTATTTATAGCTTCAGGCAATGACGCCCTTGCGGCTGTTGGAACATACTTTGAACGTGAAGGCATCAATTATACCATTCAAATTATTGTTAATGGTAACGTGGCATTAACTCAAAAAGGTGTATCTCCATTCTTCGGATTCCATACAATCCCATTGGATGAATATATACCTCTTACAGAAGGTGATGAATTCTTTGTAGTAATAGCTTCAAGTTCTGTTCCTTTCATTGAGGATAGTAGTACAAGAGTCCATAATTCCTACAATACGACCTTTGTTTATGAAAATAATCGGTGGATTGATTTTCTCTATAAGGAAAATGTTGCTTTTATAAAAGCATATACTAAGGATTTACCTATTTATACCCAGAACCTGGTTAAAATCTATAAAAACGATTCCATGTTTGAAGCAAATATTGCCGTTGCAAACGAAACCGTAACCTTTGAAATCAATGGTATGAATTACACCCGTATAAGTGATAAAAACGGAACCGCAAGAATAGCAATCAATCTTAATCCTGGCAATTACACAATCAAAACCACATTCAACGATACAACAGTTGAAAATAACATTACGGTATTGCCTACATTATTAGGTGATGACCTGGTCAAATACTTCAGAAACGCTTCACAGTTCTATATCTCATTAGTTGATACTGCAGGTAATCCGGTAGCCGGCAAAAACATTACCATGAATATCAACGGTGTTTTCTACAACCGTACAACTGATGAAAACGGAACTGCAAAGCTAAACATTAATTTGCTTCCTGGAGAATACATCCTGACAGCTACTGATCCGTTTACAGGTCTTATGATGTCATATAACATCACTGTATTGCCGACATTGATTGCTGAGGACTTGGAAATGAAATACAAAGACGGTTCAACATTCAATGCAATGGTCCTGGACGGTCAAGGCAAACCTCTGGCTGATGCTGATGTTACTTTCAACGTCAACGGAGTATTATATACCCGTACAAGTAATTCTGAAGGTATAGCCAAGTTAAACATTAACCTGATGGCCGGAAAATACATCATTACATCAATGTATGATGGAATGGCAATCGCAAATACAATTACAATCAAGGATTAATAAATTTAATCCTTTCTTTTTCTTTTTCACAATATAATGAATACTTTTTAATTTTTATCAAAAATCTTTTAATTTTGTACATAATATTTATTATTAAAAAATTATAAATATAATTATATAAGTTTTAATTTTGAAATATATGTGGGGGATAAAAATTAATAAAAATGCAATTCTTCTTGCTATAGCTGTACTGTGCATATTGCTTGTAGGTGTAATCATATCATTTAATGTTGTTTCATCTGGAGAAAACTTCAAAACGCTTCAAAATGAAATTAACAAAAATGAAAATAGTATGGACATAACGCAGGATTATAAATTTAGCAATTCAAGCGATTATGAATTGAATGATGGAATTTTAATAGACAAAAGCAATATTGTAATAAACGGTAATGGCCATAGCATTGACGGGGCTAATCAGTCCAGAATATTTAATATAACTGGAAAAAATGTTACAATCAAAAATTTCAATTTTGTTAACGGAAATTCGGACTCAAAAGACGGTGGAGCTATATTTAATGGTGATAATACTACATTAACAGTATCCAACTGTACTTTTAATGCAAATAATGCCCAATATGGAGCGGGCATTTTCACAGACGGTGAGTTAAACGTCACCAATTCAACTTTTATTAATTCAAATTCAAAATCCGGCTCAGCAATATGTGCCCAGGCAGATATGACAGTTAAAGATTCTACATTTAAAGATTTAACCGCCAGTGAAACGGGGGGAGCTATATTTACTTCAGCCATTACAAATGTCACAAATTGTCATTTCAGCAATAACCATGCGCCCTGGGGAAGTGGTATTTACTCAAATCTGTCTTTGGATGTCGATGATTCAACTTTCACAGATTCCGACGGAAGATACGCCCCAGGAATATATGCTCTCGGAAATGTGTCTGTTAAAGATTCTTCTTTTGAAAAGTTACATGCAAATGAAACTGCAGGAGCAATTGGACTAAGGGAATTGAACTATGGGGAAATAAATAACTGTACATTTATGAATACAGTCTCAAATAAAAATGGTGGTGCTATAGATATAGATGACTATCTTAATACATCATTAGGCGTATCCATTAAGAATTCAAAATTCCTTAATTCACGTGGAAATTTTGGTGGTGCACTACTCCAGTCCTGCGGTCGTTTAACGATAGAAAATTCCATTTTTGGCAACAATACTGCTAACTATGATGGGGGAGCAATTTATACATCTTTTGTAGATTTTAATTTGACCAATTGTACTTTTGAATCAAATAAACTTGAAAAACAGGATTCATTCAATGGCGGAGCACTTTACTGCGACAAGACTAATCTCACTTCAGTTTCCTCAACTTTCACAAACAATACCAAAAATGCAATATATGCATATGATTCTGATTTAAAAAGTTCCAAGGATGAATTTAAAAATAATCACGAAGCTATTCATGGTGTATTTAGTGGAAATTCCTTAACAAACAATACTTATATTAATGACACTTTAGTTTTAAACGATACCAATTATAACTCAATTGTATCAGGAAAATCTCCCGAACTCAATATTAACAATAAAAATTTGAATACTGATTCAATTCCTTCACGTTTTGATTTGCGTGATCATGGATGGGTTACTCCAGTTAGAACCCAAGGAGATGCAAATTCCTGCTGGGCCTTCGGAACAATGGGAGCACTGGAATCTGCAGTACTTAAGGCAACAGGAAAATCATATGACTTTTCCGAAAGCCATATGGTAAACACCATGCTGAAATACTCAAAATATGGAGTTTCAAAAGATGCTGATGATGGAGGAGTTTCAGATTGGGCTGTGGAATATCTTTTAAGTTGGTTTGGACCAGTTTCTGCAAATAAGGATTTCTATGATGAATTTGGTAGAATATCTCCAATATTTAATCCGAATGAAAATATACACATTCAGGATGTCATGTTCTTCCACCCTCGTCATAATTTAACAGATAATGACAATTATAAAAAAGCAATAATGGAATATGGTGCATTAGATGTTTCATATGTTAATTTTGATGGTGCACCCTATTACAATGATAAGACAGCAGCCCAATATCAGAATGTAACTCTAGATCAAAATCATGAGGTCACTATTGTCGGATGGGATGACAATTATTCAAAAGACAATTTTTTAATTACTCCTCCTGGAGATGGAGCATGGATAATTAAAAACAGCTGGGACACTAACTGGGGAAAAGACGGATACGGATATATTTCCTATTATGATGTAGGTATTTTTAATTACACCTATACAGTAGCTTTTATTATGAATAATACTGAAAATTATACGACAAATTACCAGACGGATTTATCAGGAAATTTAAACTTTGATAATTATAATAAGGATGTAAGCTATTCAAACACATATAAAAGCAATGAAAATGAGCTAATCAGCGCTGTTGGTACTTACTTTGGCAATGAAAGTGAAAACTATTCACTTGATGTCTATGTAAATGGACAGCTGAAACACACACAAAATGGAACTGCGCCATACTACGGATTCCATACAGTTAAATTAACTAAAGAAATTCCGGTTAAAAAGGGCGATACCTTCAAAGTAGAAATGAAAAAGAAAAGCATTCCTAAATTAAGTTTTTCAAGACAGCATTACTTGAAAAATACAACATTTGTAAACACTGGTGACGGATGGAAAGACATATCTCTGGAAAATAAAACAGTATCCTTAAAAGCATATACAAAAAATCAGCCATAGATTTTAGGTTAGAATATTGTTGAATTAATAACTGGATTTCGTGGCGAATTACAAAGAAGGATTAATTTACTTAATCCTTTTTTTATTAGTCCATTATTATAGTATATAGTATTTTTAACCACATGCATATTGAATCATCTTTTTTTCCAATTTATAAAGAGTTTTTTGTATTAATATAATTTTGTTCAGAAAATATAATTATAAATAATTTAATATGGATATTTAATTATAGTTTTTCTAAAATTATTTTTTTTGATATGATTTTTATATTGAAAAATTAATTTTTGCAGAAAATTATATTTATTTAAATGGAGGTAATAATATTAAGTTTAAAATGTGTATTTATACAATTTTATCTCTTCTTATAATATTTGTTTTAATCAGTTCTGTTAGCGCAGCTGATGTAAATACAGATGCTACAAATTTAACATCTTTAAGTGGTAATGATGAAATTGTAGGTATTCAAAATGAATTTGATGTATTAGGCATTGATACAAGTACATTTTCAGTGCTGAAAGATGAGATTGGTAATGGAGGAAATAAAACATTACAGCATGATTACTATACTTCTAATGGCGCTGTTTCTACTATCGACATTCAAATAGATAATAGTGTTATTGATGGTAACGGTGCGGTTATTGATATGGCAGGATCAAATATTCGGGTATTTAACGTATTTGCTTCTGGTGTAACAATTAAAAATCTAACAATTATAAATGCAAGTCATGATGGTGATGGAGCAGCATTTTATTTTACTAAAGCCGGGGGCACTATTGAAAATTGTAATTTTATTGATAACTCTGCTTCAGGTATGGGTGGTGTAGTTTACTTTAATCAGAGAGGTACTCTATCAAATTGTAATTTTACCGGTAACACTGCTGATTTTGGTGGTGCAGTTTACTTGAATAGTGATGGTTCTGATTA
This sequence comes from Methanobrevibacter sp., assembly GCF_045646045.1. Taxonomy (GTDB): domain Archaea; phylum Methanobacteriota; class Methanobacteria; order Methanobacteriales; family Methanobacteriaceae; genus Methanocatella. The sequence goes on from NZ_JAZRJY010000096.1 coordinate 10,741, forward strand.
TTTTGTGACAAATTGCAATTTCAATAATTGAAGGTAAAAATGTCACTATTAATATAAAATTCCCTGATGATGCCATTGGTGCTAATGTTACTGCTGTTGTTGGGGGTAAAAACTTCACCGCTCAGGTTGCAGATCCTGAAGTTACAATAACACTTCCTGCTTTGCCTGTGGGTAACTATACAATTCCTGTAATTTATTCCGGTAATTATAAGTATCTTCCACTTACTGAAGAGGTCATTATTATTGTAGAAAAGGATAAATCAGATATAATCTCCGCTCCTGATGTAACCAAGTACTTTGGCGGTCCTGAAAGATTTGTTGTAACTCTAACAGATTATGAGGGCAATCCTTTAGCAAATAAAACTGTTATTATAGGCATTCATGGTGTTTCATACACTAGAACTACTAATGCCAGTGGTAGCGCAAGTATTGCATTGGGATTAAACAGCGGATTATACAATGTAACAGTCACTGTTGATAATCGCACAGTAAATTCAGTTGTATGCATTTTAACAACAGTTAATGGTACTGACATTACTAAAGTTTTCAGAAATGGCACACAGTACTATGCTACTTTCCGTGACAGTGAAGGAAACTACCTCAAAGATGGTGAAACTGTCAGATTCAACATCAACGGTGTAATGTATGAGCGTAAAGTTTCCGGCGATAAAGGTTTGGCAAGATTAAATATTAATTTGAATGCTGGTAAATATGTAATCACTGCAATGAATCCGGTTACTGGTGACCGTACGGCTAATAACATTACTGTATTGTCCAGACTCATTGAAAATGCAGATCTTGTTAAATACTACAGAAATGCATCCCAATATACTGTTAAAGTTTTAGGTGATGACGGTAAAGCTGTCGGCGCCGGTGAAAATGTAACATTCAACATTAACGGCGTATTCTATACTCGTCAAACTGATGCAAACGGTATAGCTAAGTTAAACATAAACTTACAAGCTGGTGATTACATCATTACTGCTGAATACAAAGGATGTCTTGTATCAAATAACATCAAAGTATTGCCTGTATTGAATGCTAGTGACATTTCAATGAAATACCGTGACGGAACTCAATTCAAGGCAACTTTGGTTGACGGTCAGGGTAAGCCTTATGCAAATCAAAGTGTTCAGTTCAACATTAACGGTGTTTTATACAACAGACCAACCGGCAGTGATGGTATAGCCAAATTAAACATTAACCTAATGCCGGGGGAATATATTATAACATCAAGCTATAACGGTTCAAGCATTGGAAATAAAATAACTATTAAAGGTTGAGATTATTTCTACAATCGAGCCCCTGCCATTTTCAATTCAAAATAAGTTTGGACTATCCCGATCAATGGCAATGACAATTCTAATCATCCTAGGAGCTATATTTTCAATGATTTATGCAACATCTTTTGGTGCGAATCTGCTTGGATATGTGGATACTTTCATCAACCAGATTGCACTGCTTTTTGCAGTAATCGTTGAGTGCATTATATTTTGATGGGTATTCAAGGCAGAAAAGCTTATTGACTTTTTAAACTCCAGAAGCAAAACAATCAAGCTAGGAAAAGGTGGATTATAATTGTAAAATACATTCTTCCGATTTTTATTTCAGTCATCTGGATTGGAGGAGTCATTGAAGTTGTGACGACTTCAAACATTGATCAAGTCATTTTCACTATAGCAACGGCAATCATTGTTCTTGTGGCTACAGTAATATTGACAAAATTGCCTGCCAAAAATCCTGATTGGGACAAATCTGATGAAAGAGTTTAAATTTCATCTTCTTTTTTTTTAATTATCAGACTATTTGGTAACTTTTATGGATGATGAATGATTTGTTCGGGGTGTTATGTGGCCTGATAATTCTTTAGAATTCGAGGAAAGTTTAGTTCTTGAAGATTTTTCTGAATGGGGTTCAGATGCATCATATGTTGTAGGTGATATGTCCTTTGGTCCAGTATGATATCCCAGTAATCATTCATGGATTAAAACCTTGATAATATAATTTAATTTTGGGTTAATAATAACATTTCTTTTTTAAAAATGAAATCTAATATTCTTGAATTATTATTTTTGAAAATTATTAATTTTGCAAGCAAGTACCTGCTTACAGTAAAATATATTTAACATATTGGTAAAAATAAGAATAAAAAGTCTTTTATTTACTTTTTTAATATATTTTGGAGGTAAAAACATGAAAAAAATAATGCTTTTGGTAATGTTGATTTCATTTGCATTAATTGGTATAAGTTGTGTTTCAGCAGCGGATATGGATAATTCCGCAATGCCTGATGCTCAAACACATCCAATTTGTTGTTCTGATGCTTTTGACTGTCATAATTCAACAGATGTTATAGAAGATTCAAATACAAATGTTTTTAAGTATGATTATCAAACACCTGGTTCTTTTGATGAACTGCAAGCGGAAATAGACAATGCTGCTGACGGTTCTATTTTAATTTTAACAAAAGATTATGAGGGTGATAGATACTCATTTATTCAGCTGGATAAAAATTTAATAATAGATGGTCAAGGACACACTATTGACTGTTTAAATGAAGTGGGTTGCTCTGCATTTTATTCAAGCAAAGGAGATATTACAATAAAAAATCTTAGTATAATAAATGCCAATAATGATTATGGCGGTGCTATTTACATAACTGATAATGCAAAATATACAATTATTGATTGTATTTTTGAAAATAATTATGCTGAATATAAGGGTGGTGCAGTTTATTCTGAAAATTCAATAGATATTGAAAATTCCACATTCATATCTAACAGTGCAGATTACGCTGGAGCGGTTTATGTGGAAAGAGATCTAAACGCTGTAAATGTAGATTTCATACAAAATAGTGCTAATGACTATGGTGGTGCATTTTATTCAGGAAGAGATGCGGATATCAGTTTATGCCGATTTGAATCCAATCGTATTGCATCTAGTGATGGTTATGGTGGAGCTATTTATGTAGAGGGTAATGTAAGAATTTCCAATTCAACATTCAATAAAAATTATGCTAAAGCTAATGGTGGGGCAGTATATGCATTAGGCGTAACATTATTAGGCTCAAATTCCTTTGAAAATAATGCTGCAGGAAAACATGGTGGAGCGATATACGCCTACTTCTTTACGGACGATGTTAAATATGAAAAATTCATCAATAACAACGCTGAAAATGGATATGGTGGAGCAATACACATTTACTCCGAAAACGAAGTTGCCTTTTCTCAATGTATCTTTGTAAATAATCATTGCGGTCAAAGTGGCGGAGTAATTTATATGGATTCATCAAGATCACATTTAACTTTAGAAAATAATTTCTTCAACGGAAATTCTGCACAAAAGAAAGGACAGGCAGTATTTAACTATGGTTACTATGATTCAGTAGACAGTAACTGCTGGAGTGATAAAAACCCTTCAGCAGATAATGACATATTGACTGCAGCACATTTGTCCGGACCAAATGATTACATAAGTGATAGCAATCCGTTAGGAATGATTTTATCCAGAAGTAAATTCATATATGATGTAAATGAAATAACCCTTATAACAGCTTGTTTTATGAATAATAACGGAAGCATATTTGAGGGTGAACTTTTCGATTTAAGTAATCTTAATTTATATCATAATATACACACGGATTTCAGCAATGAAAAGATTGGCCCTTGTAATGTATCTGTAGATGTAACTATCAATTCCCAAGGAATACACATGATTTTTGCTGAATTTTATGGTTACAGCATATTCACATTATTATTTTCCATATTGAAGAATAATACAACTGATTTCATGATGATGTAATCAAAGGAAACATGTCATTTGATACAGTATGATTTCTATCATACTGTCTTTTTTTTTAACTGTAAATCCATCAGTGAATTTATTATCTAATGTCAAAATAAATATATTATAAAAACAAAATTAGTTATTGTGGGGTGATTTTATAAATCAAGATATTATATCTGAAGAAATAAAATTTAACAAACAAGCCGGTAAAGGTCAATATAGAGAAGTCCGCTATAAAGATGGCGGATTCAGACAGTATGATGTTGAAACCGGTGAGTTGATAGGCTCATCTTACAAATCAGATCAAAAAAATCTACCAAATATACAATGAGGTGAAAATGTGAATAAAAAAATAATCCTTGCATTATTAGTATTGGTTATTGCTACTTCAGTTGTTTATGCAGTTCAAGCAAGCCATATTGAAGTAACAAGTCCGGATAAGTTAAAAAATGGAGATTCCTTTAATTTAACTTTAACTGCAAAAGACAATACACCTATTGCTAATCAAATAGTTGATATTTATGTTACTGCTGAAAGTGGTGAAGTAAATCATATTAATTTCACTACCAACAATGATGGTAAATTAGGATTCGGTATTGCTGGTGTAAATCCTGGAAAATATACATTTAACTGTACTTTCAATGGTACTGCAGATTATGAAGGATGTAATTTTACTCAAAATTTAGTTGTTGAACCATAATTACCCTTCTTTTTTCTTTTTTTCGATTACTATGATTTTAAAAGAACTTTTAGATTATTTTAATATTGATGTTGACCTGCCAGAGTATCTATATGAAGAATCATTCAATGAGGTTTTTCTAAACGGTGTGCTCTCAAAGGTAGATAATACCTATAAAATAGTCATTGAAACCCGAAAAGATGTAATTCATACAATGATTATTAATCCTGAGGATGATTATCCAGTTGTTATCTCATCAATACTTCCGAACGGTAAAACCAATGGAATCAAGTTCGGTCAAAGCAGTAGCGATTTGATTTATATCTGATTTTTTGATTTTTCTATTTTTTCCATTTTTTCCAGAGGTATGTTGTATTTTTCAGATATTTCTTCAGGGGTGTCTTTTTCTAGAAGTTTTAATATCACGTTTCTTTCTCCTTTTTCAAATCCTTCTTTTTCTCCTTTTTCAAATCCTTTTTCTTCTCCTTTCTTTTCGGCTTGGTCTAGTCTATTTGCATATATTACGTTTGCTAGTTGTTCTTCAAATGGTCTTAATTCTAATTTGCTCATGGTTAGTTCTCCTTGATGGCATGGTGTTTAGTTTGGAAATGGTGAAGGTAATTTGGTGTGTTTAATTCTTTGATTTGATGTTAATCTATTTTTGAGTTCTGTATTTTTTGTATTTTTTCCAGAGGTATGTTATATTTTGCGGATATTTCTTCAGGGGTGTCTTTTTCTAGAAGTTTTAATATCACGTTTTCTTCTCCTTTTTCAAATCCTTCTTTTTCTCCTTTTTCAAATCCTTCTTTTTCTCCTTTTTCAAATCCTTTTTCTTCTCCTTTCTTTTCGGCTTG
>NZ_JAZRJY010000097.1:0-5937 GCF_045646045.1 Methanobrevibacter sp.
TTTTTTATATTTTTAGTATTTGCTCTTTTTAAAAAAGTTGTTGGTGAAAAGTAGTTTGTTAAATATTTTATATAATATTTAGAATAATCCTCGACATTATTGTGTCGAGGTTGTTTCTTTGTTCATAAATTCGATTTCAAAAGCTATAACGGGATATTCCAAAGTAAAGTTTGTTATTACTTCAGGAGATATTTCACCGAAGAATCCTTCGATAGTACCGTTTTTAGCTTCACCAACTAAATCTGCAGCCCTACCGTAAATAAATGAAGGGTTTTCGCTGTCGGAAATTTCCATTGAATATCCTAAATTAGAAACAACGCTTGTCACAACAGATTTAATTTCAGTAAAGTTAGCGGTTGAATGACAAATCAAACCTGCTAATTTTTTGGAAGGTCTGACTTTATTTTCAGTAGTTTCATCAATATATAAAACATCACCAATCTCAAATATCTTTTGAGGCAAGTCTTCATGTTTGTTGTCTTCTAAAAATTCCATTAAGCTGTTGATTAAACTAGTACGAATCATGGTTCTGTCAATTGTAATAGGTCTTGCAACCTGAACATGATCCTCTTCAGCTTGTTTCATGAATTCATAATGTGATTCCTCGTTAGTAAGCATTAAACTCATTACTTCCTGGAATCCCAAACCAATCATGACTTCACGAATAGTACTTTCAGCCTTAAACCAGTCATTTTCATAAGCTACTGTATTGATGTCAGGCAATTCGGCTTCAATAGAGTTAATTCTGTACTGTACAGCAATGTTTTCCACAACATCAACTTCGTGTAAAATGTCAACTCTATATGCCGGAACAAATACTTTCAATTCATTGTCATCCAATATTTCAGCATCAAAACGTGCTTTTAATAATAATTCTTTAATGTCTTCAGCATTTAAATTGATTCCACCAATCAATTCATTTGCAGTATCAACATGAACATTAATCTCCTGCGGAGTTAAGTCTGGTGTAACAACAGTTTTATCGGAGTATTTAACTTCCATACTTTTGATTTTTCCACCAACTTCAGCAAATGAACAGCATATGATGTTCAATGCCTGGTTAACTGCTCTTTCATCAGTACCTGTAACATCTACAATAATGTTTTTGGTATCTTCTTTGATTTTGGTCAACTCTCCGTTAATGATTGGGGGCATTGATAAAACATTGTCATCACAGTCCAGGATTAATGGATATTTATCAAATTTGTCAATTAAATGAGCATAATCCTTACCTTTGTCATGTTCGGTTAAGATTTCTTCGGGAGTCATTGGAGTATCTTTTTCAAGAGGAACAAAAGCATTTTCCTGTTTTGGCGTTGCAATATATTTAAATGGAGCTTTTACAACATCTGCATTGTGAATACCAATAGCTACTTTTTTTCTGTCTCTTCCGATTACCCAATGAAGATTTTCCTGGAAATCCATAATATATTTGAGTTTATCGCCAGTAAAATCAACATCATCGATTTTTGCAAAGCCAATGTATGGTCTGATTTCAGCTACATCATCTTCAACGGTAACACTTTCTCCGGAAGATGTTACTTCATAGTCTGGAAGACCTGTTTCCTGACCGATAAATCCTTTAAAAGATCTAGCTACTCCTTCGACAGATAAATTGTCCGGACGGTTAGGGAAGAATTCCACTTTAATTTCTTCATCATCAAAGTCTTCAATGTCACTAGACATCATTGGTAATGTGTCTATTAATTCATCTTTCTCCATATCTATTCCTAAATCTTTTAAATCTTGATATTTAAATGTTATAACTGGCATTTAGCATACTCCATAGAATTTGATTATAATCCGTAAATCATCATGAAAAATAATGATTCGATAAGAAAATGTAGCGCCCTATGTTCCAATTCGCCCATATGGCCTATTAAAACAGTATGGCTTACATCAATTATAAAATGAATTGTGGCTGCTAAAATTCCTATTGTAGGTGATAGGAAGACTATGGATAATACTATAAAGTGAAATACTGCTTCCATTAATTCGTGGACTACCCATGTTTTCCATGGGGAATTGTCAACTGAATGGTATATTAAACCGCCTAGGATAATGTAAAAGTTATTTAGAACTTTCCACATTAATTGCGTGTGTATTATATCGCTTATAGCTAAAACAATTGCAACATAAAACCATAGTAATTCCATTATTTAACAGTCCTTTAAAGATTTATAATATAATTATTTATGAATATATTATATTATATATTTATCTATGATTTTTTTGTCTTTTGGTGTTTAGCATTTTTTGATTTAAACCCTTATTCGCAGGATATGTCATTATTTTGGGCATTCAATGTGTTGTAATAATATCCTTTTTGTTCCAGCAATTCTTCATGACTTCCCTGCTCAATAATATGTCCGTCTTCAATTACGAGTATTTTATCCGCATCCCTAACGGTTGAAAGTCTATGGGCTATAATAAAACTGGTTCTATTTTTCATTAGTTTATTCATGGCCTTTTGAATTATCATTTCTGTTCTTGTATCAACAGATGAAGTAGCTTCATCAAGAATTAATATTTGTTTGTTGGAAAGTATTGTTCTTGCAATTGTTAATAGCTGTTTTTGCCCATGGGAAATGTTATCTGCATCTTCGTTTACTATAGTTTCATATCCATCAGGATTTTGCATTATGAAATGGTCTGCATGTGCTTCTTTTGAAGCGGTTATGATTTCATCTTCTGTAGCATCTAATTTTCCATAACGAATATTGTTAAATATAGTATCATTGAATAGCCATGTATCCTGAAGAACCATACCTACAAGAGATCTGAGACTGTGTTTGTCGTATTCGTTAATGTTTACACCATCAATTGTTATTTCACCACTATTTACATCGTAGAATCTCATGAGTAATTTGACAATGGTTGTTTTACCCGCTCCGGTTTCACCTACGATAGCTACTTTTTCTCCTTTTTTGACTTTAAATGACAGGTCTTTTATTATCAGTTCATCTTCAGTGTAACCAAACTTAACGTTTTCAAAGATAATTCCTTCATTTATCTCTTTGATTTGTTTTTCGGATGGGTTTTCTTCAGCATCTATTTTCATGAATTCAAATATTCTTTCACTTGCAGCCATTGCAGTTTGTATCATATTCATTATTCTGGTTATCTGTTCAATTGGTGTTGTGAAGTTTTTGGAGTATTGGATAAATGCTAATATATCTCCAACACTTATTGCATTTTGAAGTACAAGCACTGCTCCAATAACTGATATGGCTACATACTGTAAATTGGAAATGAAATGAATTATTGGGGCGGATAGGCTTGAAAAGAATTTAGATTTCCATTCTTGTTCGTACCAATTTTCATTTTCTTCATCAAAAATTTTCATTGATTTATCTTCCTGGTTAAATGAACGTATGATTTCATGGCCGGTAAATGACTCTTCAATTTGTCCATTTAATCTACCCCTGTATTCCAATTGTTTTAAATAATAATTTTGAGAGAATTTAGTAATTTTGACTATAATGAAAAATGAAATTGGAACTAATACTATGGTGATAATTGCTAACCATAAATTAATGGACAGCATCATTATTGTAACACCGATTATTGTAACAACACCTGTTAAAAATTGGTTAAATGTCTGAAGGATTCCAGATTGCAGAGAATCCACATCGTTTGTAATTCTTGATAAAATATCTCCTCTGGTGTTTATATCCAAATCTTTCATTGACAAGTGAGTTATTTTTTCAATTAACTCTTTCCTTAAATTATAGCCAATATCTGTAGTTATATCAAGCAATAGATAACTTTGAATGTATGAAAAGACTGCACTTATGATATATAAAATTCCGATTGTAGTAAGCAAATTGATTATATACTCCAGATTCATGTTTCCGGATGTTATTCCGTCAAATATTGCTGTTGTGGCAAATCCTATTAAAAGAGGACCTATCACTGAAAATACTGTTGATATGATTCCGCAGATTATTGTAATAGTCATCTTCAATTTATATCCTTTTAATAGGTTGAATATGTTTTTTATGGATTGTCTGGTATTTGCCGGGTTCTCTGGAGGCGCTCTTCTAGCTTTTCTTGCCATTTTATTTGCCTCCTATTGTTTTTCTGGCATGGTCTGTATCTATAATAAAACTGGAGGATTCTTCATCATATAATGTCTCTTTTGACTGTTCTATTTGTGAAGATACAATTTCTCTGTAAATATCACAGTTTTCATTCAGATAATCATGACTGCCTTTATCAATTATCTCTCCTTCATCAAGCAGAATTATTTCATCAGCATCCATAATTGTTGAAATCCTCTGTGAGATAATCACCATTGAAGAATTTTCTTTTAAACTTTTTAAATTTTTTTTCACTTTTGCTTCGGTATTCATATCAAGGGCTGAAAAGCAGTCATCAAACAGATAAAAGTCACGTTCGGATATTATTGATCTTGCCAACTGAAGACGCTGTTTCTGCCCTCCTGAAAAATTAGTTGCTCCCTGTGAAACGGCATCATCTAAACTTTCTATAAAGTCTACTTCTGCTATTTTTAATGCTTTTTCAATCTCTTCATCACTTGCATCTTCCTTACCTATTTGCATATTTGATCTTATTGTTCCTTGAAAAAGAATTGCTTTTTGCGGAGCATAAGACATTATATCTCTAATTGTGGATAATTTATAATCTTTGATATTTCTGCCACTAATTAGGATTTCCCCTTCGCTTACATCCTGAAGACGTGGAATTAAGTTTAGGATTGTAGATTTTCCACTTCCAGTTCCTCCAATTATTGCAGTGGTCTTTCCTTTCTCTAATTTAAAATTAATATCTTTTAATATTTCTTTTTTACTTCCGGGATAAATGTAAGTTACATTTTTAAATTCGATAGTGGGATTATCATCTATTTTATCAATCGGACCGTCGCTAATTGATGTTTCGGTATTTATTACTTCAGCAACACGTCTTCCTGATACTAAAATTCTCGGAATCATTACCAAAAATCCTCCCATCATTAAAAATGCCATTACAATTTGTGTAGCATATTGGATGAATGCTATTATAGTTCCAGTTAATATTTCACCTCTAATTGCATCATATGCTCCAAAGTATAAGATAAAAATTACCATCAAATTCAGCAATAATGTCAGTGCGGGCAATAAAATCATAAGAATTCTAAAAACTTTCAGATTTGCTGATTTGTACTCTTCATTAATTTCTTCAAATTTTTCTTCTTCGTAATCCTGCCTTACGAATGCCTTAATAACTGGCATGCCTATTAATATTTCTCTTGATGTTTGGTTTATTTTATCAGTCAGTTCCTGTATTATGTTAAAGAATGGCACAATTTTTATGAATATTATAATGAAAGGAATTATTATTGCGGCAAATGTCACTGCAATAATCCATAAAAGATTGGTTCCAAGTTCCATAGCTTTGATTATACTTCCTATACCCAATATTGGTGAAAATAGTATTGTTGTAAAAAACATGCCTAAAAAAATCTGTATTTGGTATACGTCGTTAGTGTTACGTGTAATAAGAGATGCTCTTGATATTTTATTCAATTCAAAATTTGAAAATTTTAAAATTTTTTCATAACTTATTTTTCTTAAATCTCTTCCGTATGCTGCTGATACTTTGCTTGAGAAGTATGAAAGGCCAATTGTGGCTAAAATCCCTATTAAGACCATGACCATCATCATGGTCCCTACACTTATTATGTAATTGAAATCCGTGTTTTGTATTCCTATATCTACAATATCTGCAGTGTATGAAGGTAGGGTTAGGTTACAGTAAACATCAATTAATAGGAATAATATAATAAGAAAAATCGGAATAATGTTCTTTTTTAATGGTTTAAGTAATTTTCCTATTGTTGTAAATGTTTTTTTCATATCCATACATTTCAACTTCTAGTTTATTTTTTTAATTTTATTTTTTTTTTAATTATATATAAATATTATTTTAATTAAT
>NZ_JAZRJY010000098.1:0-25810 GCF_045646045.1 Methanobrevibacter sp.
TAAAATACAAATGCGAATTATACGGCAAAACATTCATCGAAGTACCCAGATATTATCCGTCCTCACAAATATGTCATGTCTGCGGCTACAGAAACACAGATTTAACCATAAAAGAACGTAACTGGCAATGTCCCAACTGCGGAGCAATTCTAGACAGAGACCTGAACGTCAGCATAAACATTTTAAACTATGGAAATAAAAATAATAGTATTATATGAACTTGTGAACTCTGATACCCAGAGGGATAGCTCGGTAATTCTATGACTCATAAGAGACTACAGCCCGAGAATCCCCATCCTCTTAAAGGATGGGGGGTTCAAATAATATAAAAATTAAACTTAAATTATATAAATCATCGTTACGGTTGATTCCATGTTTGAAGAGAAATATTTTTTAAAAAATAATCAGTACTTTTTAGAGGAATTCCAGTTTAAAAATGGATTTATCATTGAAAATGCTAAGGTTGATTATGGAATTGTTGGAACGCCGAAATATGATGATGAGGGAAATATTATAAATGCAATTTTATTTTGCCATAATTTCAACGGAAATTATTCGACTCTTTCTAGTGTTAACCAGGCAAGTGAAGAAATTTTTGTTTTAAAAGATGAATATTTTTTTATTTCTATAACCTCTCTTGGAATACCTGAATCCTGCTGTCCTTCTACTTCAGGTTTAAATAATAATTTTCCGGATTATGAAATTGAAGATTTAGTTAATTTTCAAAGGCAGTTTATCAGTGAAAAATTTCCGAATATTAAAAAATTAAAAGCGATAATCGGCTATTCTTTTGGGGGATTTATTGCTTTAGGCTGGTCTATCTTTTATCCTGATGAAATGGATTGTATAATTCAGTTGGACAGTTCTTTTAAATCTCAGGGATATAAATATATCTATGCAAGTTTAGCTAATCGTATTATAGACCAATCTTCAGAACATTTGGATGATATGTATAATGAGTCAATTTCAAAAATGTTAATTCTTATTTCACAAATTCGATATTTAATGAGTTTTCCGAGAGATTATTTAAATTCCGTTTCTAATGAAGAAATTGATTTGTCAATTGATACTTTTGCTGAAGAGATTCTGTTTTTAGATATTTATGACATGAAATTTTTAAATAATTTTTTAATGTCATTTAACTTAGAGTCTGAGTTAGATAGGATAAAATGCAAAGTATTGATTATATCTCTTAACAGGACAAATTATTATGTTCCTGAATTTGATGCTATTCCATTACATGAAATGGTTGAAGGTTCAGAGTATCTGTCATTTGATTTAAGTTTTGCTTCAGATACTGAAAACATTCATAATATTGTAGTGGTAATTAAAAAATTTGTAGATTCGGTTTAAAAAAAGAGAATTTGAGCTAGAATTTAATCTAGCTATTTTGAAGCATCAAGCATATGCTGTACTGCTTTTAAGGATTTGTTCGCAACTTCATCAGGCACTTTAACTTCAGGAGATTCATTTTTAAGTGCATCTCTGACTTTTTCTAGTGTATGAAGTTTCATAGTTTCACAGATTGCTCCTTCAAGTAAAGGATACAATTTTTTTCCTGGAATTTCTGCATTTAATCTTGTAATCATGTCAATTTCGGTACCGATTACAAATTCTTCATGGTCACTTCCAGCTATAAATCTCAACATTCCTCCTGTGGATAATACTTCATCACATGCTTCCTGAACATCTTCATTACATTCTGGATGGCAAATTATGATTGCATTAGGATACTGTTCTCTTTTAAGCTCCACATCTTCAATATGGAATAATTTGTGAACATAACAATGTCCACCTTTAGGTGTTGGAATGATTTCTTTATCTATTCTTTTTTGAACATGATTTGCCAAATTGTTGTCCGGTCCAAATAATATTTTGTCTTGTTTTAAGCTTTCAGTTACTTTTACGGCATTTGCAGAAGTACATAATGTATCTGCATGTTGTTTAGCCTCAGCAATACTATTTACATAAAGTATTACTCCAGCATCAGGATGTTCTTCTTTTGCTTTTAATAATTCTTCTTCAGGTAACATATGAGCCATTGGACATTCAGCATTCAAATCTGGAATAACGATTTTTTTATCCGGATTTAAGATGTATGCTGTTTCTGCCATAAAATCCACACCACAAAATACTACTAAATCTTTATCTTCTATTTCTGAAGCTTTTATGCATAATTCTAAAGAATCACCTAAAAAATCAGCAATTTCCTGTATTTCTTTTGGTTGATAATTATGTGCAAGTATTATTGCATTTTTTTCTTCTTTCAGCTGTTTTATTTCATCTTGTAGAGAACTCATATTTTCACCTATTAGTAAATTTTCTTATTTCATTAGTAATTATTATTTTATAGTCATCTTTCTTATTTATGTCTTTTATCCAAAATGATATTTTAACGTTTGTTTGTTCAAATGTTATGTTCTTTGCATATATTCTTGCCTTTGGTGTATCTAAAACACCATCTAATTTTTTTATTTTTTCTAGAATATATGTATTAAATTCATCAAGATCAATATTGAGAGGCAAACCTGCCAGGATGTCAACACGATATTTTTCGGGAGTTTTATATAATATAAATAAATTATTTGTTAATGTTGAATTGGGAATGATGCTTTGAATGCCGGTGTCATCCGTAATTGTTGTTGTTCTTAAATTTATTCTTTTAATTACTCCTTTCTGTTTATTCATCTCAATGGTATCTCCAACTTTGATACTTCTACCCATTATTAATGTTATTCCAGATAATAAATTGGAAATCAGATCTTTTGCTGCTAGGCTCACAGCAATACCAACAATACCTAAACTTAAAAGTGTACCATATAAGTTAATTCCAAATAGATTTAAGATATACATTAAAGCTATAAAATAAATAATGAATATAATAATATCTCGAATGAGATATGTTACAGTCATATCATCTCTGAAACGATGGACATTTTCCAATAATCTTGTGATTATTTTTGATACCACTGTTGTTATAATAATAATGGCAATTATTGTCAATAATGTCAGAATTAAATTTTGAGGAATTTCCATTTTATATTTCCTCCTTCATTAAGTCTTCAGCAAGTTCAGTATTTTCAAAAATTTCTCGTGCTTGTGATAGTAAATCACTGACATCTGTGTATCTGGTACTGATATGGGTTAATATTAATTTTTTGGAGTTGGAATAAAGTGCAATTTCTGCAGCATCTTTTGAAGTTGAATGAGCATGCAAGTCTGCTTTATCTTTATCTTCAGTTTTATATGTTGATTCATGGATTAAAAGATCTGACTCTTTTGCAAATTCAATCATTTCTTCACATGGTATTGTATCTCCAGAATATGTTATTTTACGTCCTTTCCTTGGAGGGCCTAAAACCTGTTCAGGCTTAATAATTTCACCATTTACTTCAACAGCTATTCCGTTATGCAGTTTTCCAAAGTCCGGTCCAACAGGAACACCTAAATCAATTGCTTTTTGACGTAAAAACCTTGGTTTTTTAAGTTCTTCAACAGAATAGGCTAAAGTTAATGTGTTATGTCTAACTCTTTGAGCTTTGATTATATATTCTTCATTTTCAATAATGGTTCCACTATCAACTTCAATCCATTCTAGCGGAAAATCAAAATTAGGAAAACCTAAGCTGGATATCGCATCGCGCAGATTATCTAATCCTTTAGGTCCGTAAATGGTTAATTTAGTTTCACGTCCTCTAAAGCTCATTGACTGTAAAAGTCCTGGAATACCTAAAATGTGATCTCCATGATAATGGGTAATAAAAATCTTTGAGATTTTCATAGGGCTTATTCTTGCATAAATTAACTGTCTTTGAGTTCCTTCACCACAATCAAATAAAATGGTTTCACCAAATGCTTTAAGCACAATTGAAGGGTGACTTCTTGTATTTGAATGGACTGCAGAGGAAGTTCCTAAAAATGTAATTTCCATAATTCAATCACTTATTTTATATTGTATTTTAAATATATATTCTATATGATATATTAAATTTTTAGGTGATTTTGTGAATAAAATACTGGAATATATGCTGGATGAAGATGAAGGGTTTGGCGATATTACCTCAAATAGTGTTATTGATAGTAATGAAGAGATATGTGCATATATTGTTTCAAAAGATGAGGGTATTTTAGCAGGTATTGATGTAGCTAAAGATTTATTTGAATCAAAAGAAGTTAAAGTTTTATTTCACTTGAATGATGGTACTGAAATAAAGAAAGGCGATTTATTGATGTCTCTTCAAGGTAATGCAAGAGATATTTTATTGGTTGAAAGAACTGCCTTGAATTTATTGATGAGAATGAGTGGAGTTGCAAGTGCAGCAGATAAATACGTAAAGTTGGTGGATGGAAAAGTTATCATTGCAGGTACACGTAAAACACAACCTGCCCTTGGTAAATTTGATAAGCGAGCTTTACAAATTGGTGGGGCAGATACTCACAGATTTTGTTTGGATGACATGGTTTTAATTAAAGATAATCATATTGCAGTTGTCGGATCTCCTCTTGAAGCACTTAAAAAAGCACAGGAAAACGTAAGTTTTTCTAAAAAAATAGAAATTGAAGTAGAAACCCTTGAAGATGCAGTTTTATGTGTTGAGAATAAAGCGGATATTGTCATGTTGGATAATATGGATGCTTTAAAAGTTGCTGAAGTTCTGGATGAACTTGAAAAAAGAAATATTCGTCAAAATTCATTAATTGAAATATCTGGCGGAATCAATTTTGAAAATATTTTGGAATATGTTGATTTGGGAGTGGATATAATTTCAATTGGTGCACTAACACATTCCTCAAGGAGTCTTGATTTCAGTTTAAAAGTTGAAAAATAGGTTAATTATTATAGTATTATTTTTAATTAATTTATTTTCTTTAATTCATTTTATTATTTTTTTATAGTTTAAATATTTAATGGTCTATTTGTGTCAATTGAAATAAACTTTTTATTTCCATTTTTTTCTTCATTTTTTTATTTATATCCAATAATTTTTACCAAAAAACAAACTTTTAATAATATTGGAAAAGATATTAATATACATATAATAATTTTATGTTTTTTTATAAATGGTGATTTAATGGTAAAAATAGCTAAATTAGCTTTGGAAGATGGAACTGTTATTAAAGGGGAAGGATTTGGTTATGAAACTACTAAATTAGGTGAACTTGTTTTTTCAACCGGTATGGGTGGTTATACTGAATCTTTGACTGATCCGTCTTTTAAAGGAGAAATATTAATGTCCACTTATCCTTTGGAAGGCAATCATGGGGTAAGTGAAAAATGGTATCAATCTGATAAAGTTCAGGTTGAAGGTTTTGTTTGTCGTGAAGTTTGTCGTGAATTGTCTAACTTCGGACCTCAAAAAACTTTAGATGAATTCTTAAAAGAATTTAAAACTCCAGGTATCAGTGGAATTGATACAAGGGATTTAACTTTAAAGATTCGTGAAAGAGGATCTCTTAAAGCAGCTATTACAACTGAAGATATTGATGATGACAAATTAGTTGAAATGGCTAAATCACAACCAAGCATTGAAGATAAAGATGTTGTACCTTTGGTTTCAACAAAAGAAATTAAAGTTTTCAATGAAGATGCTGATAAAAAAGTAGCGTTAATTGATTGTGGTGTTAAAAGAAATATTATTAACTCATTTTTAGAAAGAGATATTGGTGTTATTTTATTCCCATATGACACTGATTATAAAACCGTTTTAGATTACTCTCCTTCTGGATTGATGATTACTTCCGGTCCGGGAAACCCTGATAGAGTGGCGGAAACTATTGCAACTATGAAAAAATTATCAAACAGATTACCTATATTCGGTATTTGTATGGGTCAGCAATTAATTGCAAAATCATTCGGTGCAAGGTCATATAAAATGAAATTCGGACACCGTGGTGAAAACCAGCCAGTTAAAGATTTGGCAACTGGAAAAGTATTCATCACATCTCAAAATCATGGTTTTACAATTGATAAGGAATCACTAAAAGAAACAGATTTGGAATTGGCTCAAATTAATTTAAATGATGGAACACCTGAAGGTATTACTCATAAAGAGTTACCTATGCGCTGTATACAATACCATCCTGAAGCAGGGCCTGGTCCAAATGATACAAGATATATTTTTGACGAATTTAATCAAATGATGGATGATTATTAGAGGGGATTACATATGCCAGTAGATAAAGATATTAAAAAAGTTTTAATTATTGGTTCTGGACCTATTCAAATCGGACAAGCTGCAGAGTTTGATTATTCAGGATCACAAGCATGTAAATCACTAAGAGAAGAAGGTATAGAAACCGTTCTTGTCAACAGTAATCCTGCTACTATTCAAACTGATATTGATATGGCAGATACTGTTTATACAGAACCATTAACTCCGGAAATTGTTGCTAAAATTATTGAAGAAGAAGAAGTAGATGCTATTTTACCAACCATGGGTGGACAAACTGGATTAAATATAGCAACAGGCCTTGGAGATTTAGGATTATTGGAAGGCATTAAGGTTTTAGGGTCTGATGTTCAAACTATTAAAGATGTAGAAGACCGTGACTTATTTGCAAATCTTATGGAGGATATTGGAGAAGAAATTCCAAAATGTCAGGCTGTTGAAAGTGTTGATGATGCACTTAAAGCAGTGGAAGAAATTGGTTATCCGGTTATTGTAAGGCCAGCTTTCACATTAGGTGGAACTGGTGGTGGAATTGCTCACAATGAAGAAGAATTAATTGAAATTGCTAATCATGGATTGGATATGAGTTTCATTAATCAGGTTCTCATTGATGAATCCGTTCTTGGATGGAAGGAAATAGAATTTGAAGTAATGAGGGATAAGGAAGATACATGTATCATTGTCTGTACCATGGAAAATATTGATCCTATGGGAATTCACACAGGAGACAGTGTTGTAGTTGCTCCAATTCAGAATTTATGTGATGAAACCATCCAAAAAATGCGTGATGCATCCATTAAAATTATTAGAGCATTAGGTATCCGCGGCGGATGTAATATTCAATTTGCATTAAATCCCGAAACTGATGAATATAAAGTCATTGAAGTAAATCCACGTGTTTCAAGAAGTAGTGCACTTGCATCTAAAGCTACAGGTTATCCTATTGCTAAAATATCATCAAAAGTGGCCTTAGGAATGACTTTGGATGAAATCAGAAATGATATTACTAAAGAAACTCCTGCATCTTTTGAACCGGCTATTGATTATGTTGTAATTAAAATCCCAAGATGGCCATTTGATAAATTTAAAGGAATCAGCCGTCAAGTTGGAGTTCAGATGAAAGCTACTGGTGAAGTAATGGCTATCGGAAGGACTTTTGAAGAAGCATTCCAAAAAGCTCTCAGATCACTTGATATGGGCTTCGACGGTTTTGAATATGTTGATTATACTGAAGAAGATTTGACTAATCCTACGGATTTAATTTATTTCCAAATATATTCAGCTATTAAAGATGGTATGGACATTGATAAAATCAGAGAACTTACTAAAATTGATAATTTCTTCTTATACAAAATCAGAAACATAGTAAACTTTGAAAATGATGTCACTGCTGATAAATTGGATGATGAATATTACTTAAGAAAAGCAAAACAGCTTGGTTTTTCAAATAAAAGATTGGCTAATTTATCCGGTCAAACTGAAGAATACATTAGAAATTTACTTTCAAGATATAACATTAAGCAATCATACAAAATGGTAGATACGTGTGCAGCAGAATTTGAAGCTAAAACACCATATTACTACAGTAGTTATGATACAGGTAATGAATTAACATCAACTAACAAGAAAAAAGTAGTGATTTTAGGTGCAGGACCAATCAGAATTGGTCAGGGTATCGAATTTGATTACTGTTGTGTACATTCATCACTTGCTTTAAAAGATGATGGAATTGAAACTATTCTTATTAACAACAACCCTGAAACCGTAAGTACTGATTATGATATTTCAGACAAATTGTTCTTTGAACCTATTACCTTTGAAGATGTAATGGGTGTAATAGATCAAGAAAAACCTGACGGCGTAATTGTACAATTTGGTGGTCAAACATCAATTAACTTAGCTGTACCTCTTGCAAATGCTGGTGTTAAAATATTGGGAACTCCATATGAAAGTATTGACGGGGTTGAAGACAGAGAATTATTTGCTGATTTATTAGAAAAATTACATATTCATCAAGCACCATATGGAACTGCAAATTCATTTGAAGAAGCTCGTGAAATTGCAGAAAAGATTACATTCCCTGTATTGGTACGTCCATCATATGTAATTGGTGGAAGAGCTATGGAAATTGTTTATGATAACCAGGAGCTTGAAGAATATATGAAAGAAGCTGTAAAAGTTTCTCCAGAACATCCTATCCTTGTTGATAAATTCCTGGAAGATGCGATTGAGTTGGATGTTGATATCTTATGTGACGGAGAAGATGTATTTATTGCAGGAATTATGGAACATATTGAAGAAGCTGGAGTTCACTCCGGAGACTCTGCATGTGTAATTCCTCCACAAACAATTCCTGAACATATATTGGATACTATTCGTGAAAATTCAACTAAATTAGCATTAGAATTGGATGTTAAAGGTTTAATGAATATTCAATATGCAGTAAAACTTGATGAGGAAATGGTTTATATTATTGAAGCAAACCCTCGTGCAAGTAGAACTGTTCCATTTGTAAGTAAGGCTATTGGTGTACCATTGGCTAAAGTAGCTACCTGGATTATGGATGGTGCTAAACTCAAAGACTTTGGTTTAACAAAAGAAATCAGAATTGACCATGTTGCAGTTAAAGAATCTGTTTTCCCATTCTTGAAATTACCTGAATCCGACACCGTTTTAGGTCCTGAAATGAAATCTACTGGTGAAAGTATCGGTATAGATGAAAGCTTTGGAATGGCATTTTACAAATCACAACTTTCTGCAGGAATGGTTTTACCAAAAGAAGGTAAAATATTCATTAGTGTAAAAGAAGATGACAAGAAGAAAATAAGACCTATTGCAGAAAAAGCTGCTAATTTAGGATTCAAACTTGTTGCAACTGCAGGTACTGCTGATTCTACTGGTCTTGACAGTGTTGAAAAGGTTAAAAAAGTATCTCAAGGTTCCCCAAATATTAGGGATTCAATTTTAGCAAAAGAAATTGATTTAATTATTAATACTTCTGAAGGTCAACAATCAGCTCAAGATGGTTATATCATCAGACGTTTAGCTATTGAACTTGGTATTCCTTATGTTACCACTTTGGCCGGTGCAAGAGCTGCACTTAATGCTATTGAAGCTGTTCAAAATAATAAAATCAATGTTAAATCTTTAAATGAATACAATGATGGAGAATAATCATTCTTCATTTTATCTATTTTTTTAATTTGAATATAAATATTCTTTAATATTAATACCGCATGAAGGACATTCTTCTTGGTCAATTTTTAGTTTGCTTCTACAATTAGGACAATAATTAAGTTTAACTGTATATTCTTTAGTTAAATCAAGTTTTTTATTCATTTCAATTCTTATGGTAATGTTCTTCTTAAGTGCATTTTCATCCCAATTGTTTTCCATAAGTATTTTTTTATAATAAAATGCTTCTGTCATTGAAGCATAATATCCAAAGGTTCTTTCACCTTTTTGGATATAAAATCCTTTTTTCTTGTGATCAAAAAGAATTTCACCTTCACGTTCCTTTTTGTTTACTTTTATTCCTTTAATTCTTCCTTTTGATCTCTTTTCTGGAAATGGTGGGAGTGTCATGTTTTCGTATTTGTTTTCTAAATCACATTCCACAAGCAAATCGTAATCAAAATTACAGTAAAATAAGGCATCTCTTTCATATAATGCATCGGATAATTTTGTAAACTCTCCATAATCTTTATTATTGTACTTAATACGGTATACATTACCGCTTTTAACAATATTTCTGTAAAAGTATCTTATTTCTTGAGAGTTAATTTTAATCATCCTCATTAAATCTTGATGGTAATTGTTAATTATGTTTTAGGTGTTTAATAAATTTAATTTAACATGGGATTTGCCATCCCACAAAATTTAAATATTTCCAATTAAAAACTTTTTTTTAATGTTTACTATAACTAATGGAATTATTTTAAGAGGATTAAATCTCGAGCCTCATAAAGCTAATATCACTATTGATGATGGTATTATCATAGATATTTCTAAAGATACCAATGAAGGTAAAATAATTGATGTTGATGGTGCGGTTATTGCTCCTAGTTTTTTAAATGGGCATACTCATATCGGAGATTCCATTATTAAGGATGAAGGTTATGGTCTTTCATTGGGTGAAATGGTTAAACCTCCTAATGGTGTTAAGCATCGTGCTTTGGCATCGGCTGAAGATGAAGATATTATTGATGCCATGAAATCCTCAATGTGGGAAATGCTTGAATCAGGAACCACTCATTTTATTGATTATAGAGAAGGTGGTCTTAAAGGAGTTAAACTTCTTAAGAAAGCTTCAAAGGATATTCCAATCACACCAATAATTCTTGGTCGGGATGATAGTTTTTATGGTGATAATCCCGATTTATCAAAAGTAAAATCACAAATTAGAAAACTTCTAAAAGTTGCTGACGGTATCGCTCCCAGCGGTTTTGGTGAAATTACTGATGAAGTTGCCAGATTAATTGTTGATGAATGTAGGAAAGCAGGTAAAATCTCATCAATTCATGTTGCAGAATCTGAAGCTACACAGATTGAATCTTTAGATATGTTTGATAAAACTGAAATTGAAAGGGGTGTTAACTCTAATTTTAATCAGCTTGTTCACTGTACCAATCCTAAAAATAATGATCTTGATTTAATTAAAAATTCAAATGTTAATATTGTTGTCTGTCCGAGAGCTAATGCAACATTGAATGTTGGTGTTGTTCCGTTAAATGAAATGCTAAACCTTGGGATTAGGCCAATTTTGGGAACAGATAATTTAATGCTTAATAGTCCTAATATGTTTAGGGAATTGGAATTTACACTAAAAATAATGTCAGTAAAATATAATGATTATTTAAATCCTTGTGAACTTTTAAAAATGGCAACAACTAATTCATGTAATTATATTTTTTCAAAATCTTTCATCGATGTTGGACAGGTTGCACAGTTCAATGTCATAAAGCATTTTTCCAAAAATTATTATTTATCTATAATAAACCGTTCAGAAACAAAAAATATATTATATACTATCAATAGATATTATTCTAATAGTATATTAGAACATATATAATAATATATTATTGGAGATGTAAATATGTACAATAAGATTTTAGTGCCTACTGATGGTTCAGAATTTGCAAAAAAAGCTCAATTGCATGCATTATTCTTAGCTAAGGTTAGTGGTGCTGAAATTATTGCATTAAGCGTATCTGAAAATCACTTTATTAATGGAATTTCCGCTACTGAAGAAGTAGAACAGTTAAATCAAATATTAACTAACTGCTGTAAAGAAGACCTTAAAGAATTCGAAGATATGAACAAAGACGGAATAAAAATTTCTCCGATTATTAAAGAAGGGTCTCCTGCAAAAGCCATATTGGATGTGGCTTCTGAAGAGGATATTGATTTGATTGTTATTGGTAGTTCTGGTAAATCTGGTTTTGATAGATTTATTTTAGGTAGTGTTAGTGACAAGGTCGTTAATGCTGCTAAATGTCCAGTTTTAGTTGTACATTAATTATTATAATTTTTTCATGTAAAAGAATACATAAGGTGTTTCTAATGATGGTAAAAAGAGTAATGTCTAAAAAAGTTGTTAGTGTTTCTGTTCCTGGAAGCCGTGAAAAAGTTTTAGACTTGATGAGAAAAGAAAATAAAGCAGTTCTTCCTGTTGTTAAAGAAGATAATAACAAATTAGTTGGTGTTGTTACTCGTTCAGATTTAATTAATAATCCTGATGAAGAACAAATTGCAATGTTAATGAGTAGGGATCTTGTTATTGCAAGTCCTGATGAAGATGTTAAGGATGCTGCTCAAAGAATGATTGAAAATGATGTTAGAAGAATCCCTGTAGTTAATGATGGTGGGGAATTAGTTGGAATTATAACCTCATTTGATATTGTATCTCAAGCTTTAACTAAAATTGATGTTGAAGATGCAGTTGAAAATTATATGATTACTACTGTTCCTACTACCTGGGAAAAAACTCCTTTAAATGTTGCTTTTGAATCAATGAAACAATTTGGTCTTAAATCCATTTTAGCATTAGATGATGATGCACAATTGTCTGGAATTTTAACTGAAACTGATTTCATTGCTGAAAGTGAAATTATTTCTGAAAGAAGTGAACACAGTTCCACTGTCGGTACTGAAGGAGACAAATGGTCCTGGGACAGTACTTCTGTTTTATACATTGAGAAAAATCATTTAAAATTCACTGATAAAGTTGTAAGTGATGTTGCTATCGGTAATGTTGAAGTAGCTAATTCAAAAACTAAAGTTTCTGATTGTGCTAAAAAAATGAAAACATTAAATATCGAGCAAATTCCAGTCATTGGTGTTGAAGGGGATTTAGTCGGTATTGTTAGGGCTAGCGACTTAATTAAAGCTTTAGTTGAATAATTGTGATATAAATGGCAGTTAGTCCAGTTTTAGTTATTAAAATTGTTGATGACAGTTCTGTTGGTGTTAGAGCTCGTTGGAGAGATGATTACGTTGAACATCATATTGTTTTGAACTCTGTTCTTGCATACTGGTGGGCGAATAACTTACCTCCTGTTGAAAAATTCCTGGAATTATTCGATTCTGTTATTAAAAGAACTATTAATGAACTAACTCCTCATAAATATTTAAGACTAAAGTATGATGTTAAAGCAGATGATACTTTAGATAAGGCATCTGAAATCGAAATTAATTTAATTGAAGTTGAAGCTGACGATATTGGATTTAAAATTGAAGGTAAAACATTAACATTGAAAGGTCTTAGAAAGCCTTCTGAAAATGAAGAAGAAAAAAAACCATTCAGTACATCTTACAATAGAGTCATGGAGACTCCAGACATTGTTTTAAAAAAATATAGGGAAATGAAAGACAAATAATTATACGTTTCTTCTCATTTGAGGTAAAGTATCCATAAACTCAAACAGAGCTTCATCATAATTTTTGAAATTATGTCCTTCAATTAAACCATTTTTATTTATTGATATTTTTTCTAATTCTATTTTTTCTGAATTTTCAAAAACAATTTTTTTTGTTAGTTTGCTTTTTGTATTTTCAAGATTTATTGTAAATGGCAGTTGGTATTGAAATTGACCATTTCCATAGTCAAGAGTTATGTCCTCATCATCATCAAGAGGTGACAAATTTAAACAAACTTTTTTATATCCAATTGATTTTAATTGGTCGTTAATTTCATAAAATGAATTTTCATTAATAATTTTTGAAAAATCATTTACCTCACATATACCGATTTCATTAAAATCCCTAAGTTTTACTAATTCACAGCCGCTAATGTCTGAAAGTATTTTTTCACTTTCTTTAATTTTTTCAATTTTATCTCTGTTAACGTGTGTGTTGGTTGGAATTCTTGTTGCGAGGCATGTTGTTGATCTTGAATACTCGATATTATTTTTATTCAGATACTCATGAATTTCTTTTGAAGTTAATTTTGCATCCATTAATGGTGTATTGAAATTCATTTTATATGTAATTAGAATGCCTGGTCTGTCAATTACCAAATCGCTTATATTATTTCCATCACAAATAAAATCAAAGCCATTAGCTATTGCACATTCTTTAATTTTGTGATACATTAAGTTTCTGCAAGAATGGCATCTGCTGGGTAAATTTTTTAAGAATTCTTCATCTTCATAAAAGTCAATATCAATAACATGGTGTTTAATGTTAAATTCCCGGGCTACATTTTGTGTATGTTTAATGAAGTTTTCAGGAAACAGGTGATTGTCAATAGTTATTGCCAATACATCGGTGCTGACTTTGGATGCAAGATAAGCTATTAATGTGCTGTCTGCTCCACCGGAAAATCCTATTGCTACTTTTTTGTCCTTCAAAATATCTTTCACAATTTCGATTTTATCTTCTAAAATCATTGTATCAAATCTTTAATATATGTTATTAATTCTTTGGCATCTTCTTTTTTTATGTCAACAGAAGTACGAATAAAGTTAATCAAATGGCCTTTGGTTTCATCATCTAAATCAGATTCATTTAATGTTTGTGAATAGTTTCTTTTAGGATAAAAAGTCGATTTTGCAATTTTTATCAGTTCATCTTTTTCATCTTGTGTTATGATATTTTCATTTACTGCATTGGTAAAGACATAATCCATGTTAATCAACGGTTCAGATAATGCTTCAAGACTTTCGCTATCGAGCATTACTGCTACATCGTCATCTGATGCCACTTTTCCTGTTGCATATTGCTCATATACATAACCGATACCTACCATTCCTAAACTGTCAAGTTCAGATGCTCTTAAGGCACCCATACTGGATGAGCCAACAACAGTAATTCCTTTATTGATAACATTTAAAAGTTCCTTATGGCCAACAGAGGAATTTTGATGAAAAACCCCATCAATTATTCCAATAATGTCAGGATTTTTCTTCAATGCCTGACCTAAATCTCCTCTTTTAATTGGCCTTTCATAAATTACTTCAACATCATCATGTGAATCCAGAATTTCTCTTGCCTCATCAAATGACAAAGATAATCCTGTATAAATTATAATTTTAACCATAAAATCATACTCTTAAAAATCTGTATCCTGCACGGCTTTGATCAATTGAATATAATTCCATTGTTGGAATGATAACTCTTACAACATTAACATCTAGTTCCGGACGTGTTAAATCATAGTATAGGACATGCTCTATTTCATTTGCCTTCAATTCATCCAAAACAATATCAATATCCTTGGTTATTGAATCTGTACTATTATTTTCAATGTCATTTAAACTGATTTTTTCATCTTCTTCCTGGAAATAATGTTTGTTAATGCGTTTCATACGTTCATAACCTGCAGTTCTTGCAAAATCAGCTCTAACAGTATCTTCACGAGCGCCATGAATCTGTGTTGCTCTGCTTTGGGCTACTTCAGTCAATGCTCTTAAGATTGCAACTTCCGGGTCTAAATGTGTACCTATACCTAACGTTAAAAGTCCTGCATCTTTTAGCAATGTATCATCAGCTGATGCAGCTATTGTCGGAACATTAATATCTGCAGTTAAATCCATTAACTTAATATTTATTTCATTTTCACTGAATTTTAAGAGAGCATCATTGACAACATCACTTTCAATGCTGTCCAAATCAATCTGGGCAGAATTTTTATGGGTTAACTCAAAGATACTCCAAGCATCCCTTTCAATAACTTCAAACATTCCATGCAATATGGCTTCTTCCAGGCTATTTCCTGAAGCAAGTCCATTTGTATTGGATTTGAATAAACTTTGGATGGTATTGTCATCTGTAACATAAGGATGATAAATTGCATTGGATGGAACATAATAATACTCACCACTAATTAAATCATGGCAGATATTCCATTCAAGATTTAATGAATCGATATTTTCTTTTTTGAAGTCTTTAGGCAAGTTCAACGTTTCAATATCAATTGTATTGCCTTTACTGGAAATTTCAGATATGCTTCCAGTAACTGTATTTTCATTTTGCTTTTCTGCAGAATATCGTTCAAAACCTTCCATCATTGCAGATGCTTTTGCATGTTCCACACTTATTCCTTTACCGCCATAAATACTAATTGCACCATCCTGTGAAGTTGGCCTGATGGCTGAAAAAACCGGCAGTCCAATCCTATCCAAATGTGTAATTTCAGTAATACGGGTAATGCCTGCAATTTTACATTTATCCTCATTATTTTCAATTGTTTGGCTTGGTGGAATAATCCTGTGAGTTCCTTTAAAATATTTGATTTCTTTTGATGTCATTTTATAATCCCAGTATCATTCTAATTATATTTTCAGCACCCATGGTCATTGATAAATATGTCATGATTCCTGCAATACCAATGGTAATAAGCCATATTATAACATTCCATCTTAATACTTTGGATCCGTCCAGATTCCAAATTGGAATCATATTGAAAACAGCCAAATAGCTGTTGGTTTGAAAACCTAAGCAGCATGTGATGAATATAAATTGCATTGTAGAATTATAATGTGCAGGTCCATAGATTGATGCACCAATAAGTAAAAATATTAGTGCAAGAACAATATTAACAACAGGACCTGCAACAGATATTATTCCGTTTATCCTATCATCAATATAGTTTCCTGCATATGTATAAACTGCACCAGGTGCTGCAAATACAAAACCGAAAAAGGAGGATATCAAAGCAAAAATCAATCCTGCAGGCCATAATTTAAATTCAGCCCAATAACCATAATGCATTGAAGTAAATTTGTGGCCTAATTCGTGCAATATAAAACCTAAACCTAATCCAATCATTACAATTGGAAAAATGCTTTTTAGGGCTTCAACATTTCGACCAGAATATAAAATTGAAAAACTTAGAGAAATAAAAATAAATGCTATAATCAAATCTCTTAATTCACTTGTTGTTATTTTAAACATACTTTTTAAATATCTAATTCTATATATAAAAGTTTTTTCTAAATAATTAAATATGGATTATAATAAACTTCATTTGGATAATATTTTAAAAGATATGGAAAAAGATGAAAATCAAGCTTATCTGCTCACACAATTTACAAATGTTGAATATATTTCTAATTATAAACCGACCAGTTTTGCTTTTTGTATAATAAAAGATAATCCGATTATTTATGCTTCAAAAATGCATATGGAAATTGCAAAAAGAGACTCTTCAATTGAAGTAAAGGAATTTGAAAAATTTGAAACAATGCTTTCGGAAATTAAAAAAGAAGGGATTAAAAATCTTGCAATTGAACCGAGTTTGGTCTACAGCACCTATGAAAAGTTTAAAGATGACTTCAATATTGAATCAAAAAATTATATTGAAAAGCAGAGAATGATTAAAACACCTACTGAAATTAAAAATATTGAAAAAGCCACTGAAATTGCACAGAATGCTTTTCGTCAATTGGATGTTTCTTCAAGGGATGAAACAGAAGATGTTCTTGCTTTTGACTTGGTCAGATTGATGATAGAAAATGGTGCATCATCAGAATCATTCGATACAATTCTTGTAAGCGGATCCAATACAAGCCTTCCTCATGCAGTGCCTGAACATAAAACATTGGAAACTCCGATACTTATTGATTGGGGCGCCAAATATAATGGGTATTGTTCAGATAATACAAGAACAATTGTTTATACAGAAAAAGAGCAAGAAATATTTGATATTGTTAAAGAATCTCATGATAAGGCCATTAAAGCAATTAAACCCGGACTTAAATGCAATGAAATTGATAATGTATCAAGGAATATTATTGCAGAATATGGTTATGGCGATCAGTTTATTCACTCAACAGGCCATAGTTTGGGATTGGATATTCATGAAACTCCGGGATTTTCAATGAAAGATGATACTCCTATTGAAAAAGGGATGGTAATAACGGTAGAACCTGGAATATATCTTGAAGGTGAATTTGGTGTTCGTTTGGAAGATACAGTAGCTATTGGAAGTAAAGCCAAAATAATTGGTGATTTGCCTTTGGTTTTATAAATAGTGTTTTATTTTTCACATTCTTTTTCAATAAGAAATAATTAAAAAAGAAAAAAGAAAATTAAATTGAAACATCAGTTTTTGTAAAGTAAATGTAAGAAACAGCTAATCCAATAAGGAATGTGGCCAAAATAATGATGTATGATGCTATAATACTTACACTATACTCTACTATTTCGCCAGATGCAATTAAATATGGACTTACCCATGGTATGAATGGCGCCCAGTTTTGTCCATAAATCATAATATTGATTAATCCTAAACTAGCACCTCCAATCATTGCAGGCACCATATTTGTAATGAATAGTGAAATGAATACAAATGGGGAAAAAGCCATAAATAAAAGAAAATTGGCAAATAATAGTTGACCAAAACTAGTTATAAATAGTTTTAATGTAAATCCATCAAGTCCAGCAATAAAACCCAAAATAACTGTTGATAAACTTGTAACTAATGTTAAAATCACAATCCATATTAAAAACATGGCGTATTTGCTTATTAGGAATTTTCCTTTTGATATTGGTATAGTTAGCATTGTTTTTAATGTATGCTCATTATATTCTCTTCCAAATAGATAAGATATTATTATTGCAAATAGTAAAACTGCAAATAATGCAGACATATACATATTTATATTTGTGAAAAACGCTTCAAATGTTTCTTCTTCACCAAATGCCGTAACAGCAATAAACATTAAAAAAGCAGGGATAATAGCTCCTATAATACTTAATGAAAATATATTTGATCTTTTCAGTTTTAAAAATTCCATTTGAATAATAGTTAACATTGTATCTCTCCATAATCAAATTTAATTATTAGATAAAAATCTTGTAAAATATTCTTCTAAATTTTCTTCACATAGATTTACTTTTTTTACATCAATGCCGGAATTAACAAATAAATAATTAAATTTATCCCTTAGTTCTAAATGGGAATATAAATAAATTGTTCCATATTCATTAAATGTAAAATCTATGTTTTCCTTCAGTTCTAGTTTTTTAAGAATTTTAACAGCTAAATTAATATCTGATACTTGAAATTCAACATATTTGTCTAATTTTTTCAATAAATCTTTTCTTGATATTTCTTCAATTAAAACCCCTTTATCCATAAAACCAATAACATCAGCAATGTTTTCGATTTCACTTAAGATATGGCTTGAAATTAATATTGTTATCCCATATTCATGTGATAATTTTTTGAGCAATGTCCTGATTTCTTTAATTCCAAATGGATCAAGACCATTAATAGGTTCATCTAATATTAATAATTCCGGATTGTGCATAATCGCCGCAGCTATTCCTAAACGTTGCTTCATGCCTAATGAAAAATCTTTAAATTTCTTTGATTTTTCATTTTCCAAATTAACCATTTCAAGAACTAAATTAATATTTTGAGGATTATAGTTTCCTCTTATTTTAGCAATAATTTTTAAATTTTCATATGCAGTTAAATTTTCATAAAATCCTGGAGTTTCGATAATGGAACCTATATTGGAATATATTTCTTTTGAATATTTTTTAGGGTCTTTTCCAAAAAGAAATATTTCACCGCTGCTTGGATATGTAAGATTTAGAATCATACACATTGTTGTAGTTTTTCCAGCTCCATTTTTTCCTAAAAGTCCATAAATTGTTCCTTTTTCAACATGCATATTGATAGAATTAACGACAATGTTGTTTGAATATTTTTTTGATAATTGATTTGTTTCGATAACGTAGTCTACCATAATTAAAATCTCCCATAATCTATTCTAAAAAAAAGAAAAATTGAATGTTTTAAACATTCTAATTATTTAATTGATTCTCTGTATATTGATCCACAAACTCTGTTTAGAAACACTCCTAAATAAGAATTTATAAACAATCCTGTAATTATTGATATGAATGTTAATACGATAAAAACTTGATTATTAATAGTTGATGTAAATAATACTGTTAAAAAGCTTAATATTACTCCAACAGCACTCATAATAATCATATAAATTATTGATGTAAAAAGGATTATTCCAATGTATTTTTCCCATCCAAGATTTGAAATATTATTAATTATTTCTCTTAAATCAAATGCTTTGGATAGCTTATCATATGCAATCATATTGTTCAGTGCCATAATTTGGATAAAAAACGCAATTATGAATAGTATCATTGAAATTATAAATATGACTGAAAGTATTAGAGAGTTATGTACTAATGCTATTCCGACTGATAATATTATGGCAGGAATGATATTGTATGCTAAGGCAACAATGAAATATTTTATTCCTTTTTTAAATATATTTAATATATCATCTAATCCTGGAAGGCTTTCTTTTTTCTCAATTGAGAATTTAACTATATCATATTCGTATCCCAATATAAATAATATGATAATAAAGCTAATAATAGCTAAAATGGTTATAGTATAAACTTCTCCCGAAGGTAATTGTGAAAATTTTAGGGATAGTTCCCCACCATTCCTTTTTTCAAGTATTCTTAAAGTGGCCCTATATAAATCTAGAGATTTAAAAGAAATAAATAATGATATTACATTAATAATTGAAAACAATATGCCGAAGCTTAAAACCTTTTTTATATCTTTAAATGGATATTTCAAACTATCTACAACACAATCAGTCATGCTTACCATTTAATCACCTTATATCTGCATTGAGTATAATAATCCGATTGATCTTGCATTGAATATGCTTAAATATGGCCCTACAATAAACATGGTTATTGCTGAGTTAACTAGTGCACCTAATAGGAATATGCCTCCTGCGTCAACACCTAAAATTGAACCGGAAATACCAAATACTGTAAATATTATTCCAATAATTGCAGTTACAGCAAAGGATAGGACTAAAGATATGATTATTAATCCAATGTAAGTTATGATACATTCAAACCATCCTATTTCATCAATAACTTTTTTCAATTCACTTAAAGCAAATGCCTTACCTAATAATCCATCATGGTATGTCATATGGCATAAGCCCATTTGTGCCATTAAACATGCAAGTATCCCTGCAATAAATGTTATTAAACATCCGATAACCAGTAATGCAGAAGAGAGCGCACCTGTTAGTTGTCCAGCAATTACCACAAATATTAGAAATATAATTGCAGGCAAGATTAAATATACAATTTCCACTATGACAACTTTTACCCCGTCAACAAACATACTTATTAAATCATCAAAATCTGGCAATGGATCTTTTCCATTAATAACTCCATGTACAGCTTGATTAATAACTCTATAATTATATCCAGTAATTAAAAACGCAGGTATTAACAAGAAGCTAAACAAACAAAGTATACCTAATATTATTAAAGTTTTCCAGTCTTTTGCTGAATATTCAAATGCATCTTTATATATGTCTAAAATCATTTTTTCTCACCCTGAATAATTATCATCGAAAATAAATATCTCTTCAATGACGAAATATTGCTCTTCATTATCTTTAAAGATCATTTCATTAAAAACTTGGGTTATATCGTATGCTAGAAATAAAGATGGATTGTATTTACCATTTTCGAGTGAATTGATGGTTTGTCTTGTGACTCCAACTTTATCTCCAAGTTCTTTTTGGCTCATTTTGAGTTCTTGTCTTAAATATTTAATCCTTGTTCTCATAGTAGCCCACTAATTAATTAATTTTTGCAAAAAGTATTTAAGTAATGAAGTAATCTTGTTAAAATTTGATTACTTATGTTAATGTTATATGACATAGCATATAAACTTTATGGTTTTTTGTCATGTAAAAATTAATCTTCCGGAAAATATTACAGAAATGATTTTTTAATTAGGTTTCTTAAAACAAGCTAAATATTAATTTCAATGGCTACTGGTCAATATTTCAAAAAATAATTTAGTTTCGAATATTTGTTGAAAAATATTCAAAACTTTTTTTCTTTTGGAATTATGCGCCTGGGATGGTGTATTTATCATTCACTCCATAAAATATACCTGATCCTTTTCTTTTATGACTCACATTCAACAATGCATTGTTGAATATTATATTTAATAATTTATATCCATCTTTATCAATGAAATCAGTTAATGGAGTGTTATTTTCTCTTATTTTCAATGCATCTTTTTCAATATCAAAGCATGATGCATAGATTATTTGTATTGAATTTTCATCAGCGGATTCTGGAGGGTATTTTTCTGTTAAATCCTGTGATTTTAAATAATCTTGGAAGCTTTCCCATTCTTTTTTAAGCTCTTTTCCTTTGTTTGTTAATTTGTCGTTTTCTAAAATGTCTTTGTAATTTTCACCATCGTAGGCATTTTCTTTTTCAATGGCTTTAGCATATTCATCAAGGTCATTTTCAAATTTATTGGCAATTGAACTGATATTGGTTTGTTTTGCCATACTTTTTAAGTTGAATTTTTTATTCTTATTCAAATTTTTAAGTAATCTTATGGCCATAGTTTCTGAAGTTTTCAGTTCACCTTTATTTACAATTCTAAGAGTTATTTTTTTCATGACTTCCATATCTTCGGGTGTTAATTTTTTACCTACTTCATATGAATCATTTAAATCAATGTCGCATTTGATTTGATTCTGATTAATCAAATCAAGTATTGTAAGTGATAATGTTTTAATGGTTATATCATTACTTTTTGTAAATAATATGGGAATCATTGAATATGAATCATCACTAGGAGGATTTTTAATTGTTTCATCTACTTCTTCCTTTTTATTATTAAATCCGAACATATTATTCCCTCCAATAAGGGATTTATTCATCGTTTTTTAAAGATTCTTCATATGCTTCACGAATTTCTTCTATTAATTCATCATTTCCTTCAATAATCGGCCCTGTGTAATCACAGTCTTTACAAACACATTGTGACCAATTTTGTGGTATAATCCAATCAACATTTTTTGATCCACATCTTGGACAAATTTTATGCATTTTCATTTTAATTCCTCAATAATTTTTTTTTTGTTTTGAGTATCACACTCAATATAGTATCTAAAAAATAGTATATATAAAGTTTTTTGAATGTAAGTGCAGACTCACAGTATAATGTTCAGTATTGAGAGTTTTACTGAATTAATAATAATATCAAAGTGATATTTTTTTAAAAAATTAGTATAAATATTCAATTTGCTGATTTTCTTTTTTTAAATCTATCTTTAAGTTTAATTATAAAATCAAACTCTTCCTCAAGTTCGGGATGGTTGCCAAATCCACAATTTGGGCAATGAACCTGATTACAATTGTCATGTTTTCCACAACTAACACAGCCACGATTTTTTAGTTTTGTTTCATCAAATTCAAAACCGCACATTCTACATTTCATTTATATCACCTAAAAAATTAAAGAAAAATTGAAGTTATTTTACTTCAATGTTTTCTGCTTCTTCTTTTCGAAGACAAACATCATAGCCTTTTACACTCATTTCGATAGGATCTCCTAAAGTAGCTACTTTTTTAACTGTAATTTTTGCTCCTTTAACAAACCCCATACCTAATAAATGTCTTCTTAATCCAATATCTCCAGTTTTATGATATTTAACTAGAGTTACTGTTTCTCCAGGTTTTGTATCTTTTAACGTTTTCATTTTATCACCAAATTTTAAATGTTTGATGATGATTGGAAAACCCAATCATCAGCCATTAAAATCCTAATAGTCCTCCAATATTGAAAATCAAGAATGAAACAATATATGCAGTTACTAAGGTTATACCACACATGGTTAAAGCCCATTTGTAACTGTTGGTTTCTTGTTTGATTGCACCAATTGCTGCGAAACATGGTGTATATAATAATGTAAATGCCATGAATGAAAATGCAGACAATGGAGTGAAAGTATCATGCACTAAGTTTGTAATACCTTCTTCATCATCCTCTTCCATACCTGCTAAAGTACCGAATGTTGAAACTACAACTTCTTTAGCAGCTAATCCTGCAATAATTGCTACAGCAGCTTGCCAGGTTCCAAATCCTAATGGTGCGAATATTGGAGCAATGACACTACCAATTATACCTAAAAGACTCATTTGAGGTTCTGATCCTCCCCATGGGTAAATATTTTGTAAAATCCATAGTACTATTGAACAAACAAGAATAATAGTACCTGCTTTTCTTAAAAATCCTTTTACTTTATCCCATGTGTGTAATAACACACCTTTTACGGAAGGTATTTTATAACTTGGCAATTCCATAACAAATGGTGAGGATATTCCTTTAAACATGGTTCTTTTGAGTATGGCCGCAACAATAAGTGCTACAACAATACCTAATACATAAATTGCTAGTAACATGATTGCATGGTGTTTTTCGAAAAATGCTGCTATAAATATGCCATAAATTGGTAATCTTGCAGTACAGGACATAAATGGAACAAGCATCATAGCAAGCATACGATCCCCTTCATTTTCCATGGTTCTTGTTGCCATAATTGCAGGAACACCACAACCGAATCCTAAAATCATTGGAATAAATGCTTTTCCATGAAGACCGACTATTTTATGCATAAGTTTATCTAAAGTAAATGCAGCTCTTGCCAAGTAACCACAATCTTCCAAGATACTTAAGAATAAAAACATTAGAATAATAATTGGTAAGAAAGTAAGAACACCACCTACTCCACCAATGATACCGTCACAAATTAATGAGGTAAACAATCCTTCACCAAGCAATGAAGCGACCCATTCTCCTAAAGCAACAAATGCTGCGTCAATCATCTCCTGGAAAGGTGCACCAATTGTAAATGTTAACTGGAACATTATAAACATTACACCAAGAAATATGAATGGTGCCAAAAGTCTGTTTGTAACAATTTTATCAATTCTGTCTGTTATACTTTCTTTTTCGACATCAGGTCTTTTAACAGCTTCAGCCATTAATCCACCAATAAATGCATATCTTGCATTTGCAATAACTTCTTCTGCACCTTCATCGTAAATATCGCTGAGGTGTTTTGCAATCCTGTCAACTTCTCTCATGATTTTGGAACTCAAACTGGATTGCTGAACTTTTTCAATAACAATAGAATCTTTTTCTAATAATTTAATGGCGGTCCATATTGAGGGAACATCACATAATGATTTATCCTGTTCAATAATTTCCTGAAGTTCACTTAAGTGTTCTTTTAATTCATCACTATATGATAGCTTAGCACTTGAATCTATAGGATTTTTAGAAGCATTTTCAACAGTTGTTAACAATTCTTCAATACCATCTTTGGTTTTTGCATTAATTTCAACAATCGGAAAACCTAGCAGTTCACTCATTAATTTTATATCAATGATGTGATCTTTTCTCTTTGCAAAATCATTCATGTTAAGTGCCATGACAAGATTTGCACCTAATTCCATCATTTGGACAGTTAAATATAAATTACGTTCTAGATTAGCAGCATCAACCACATTAATAATCACATCAGACTCATCATCAACAATAAAGTCTCTTGATACGATTTCTTCCATAGAATGAGCACTTAATGCATAATTACCTGGTAAGTCAACTATATTATATTCATAGTCGTCATGTTTAAAACTACCCTCTGCTTTTTCAACAGTTTTTCCGGGCCAGTTTCCTACATGCTGACGCATACCAGTTAATTGGTTGAATACGGTGGTTTTTCCCACGTTAGGGTTACCTGCTAACCCTACAATTAACTTTTTCATTAATATTTCTCCCATATTTTTTAGATTTAGGGAAAAATTATTAAAAATAGTATTAATACAATTTCTCCCTAATTAAAAAAATCATTTTAGTTTAAGTTTTAACCTTTATAAAAGTTAAATTTAGGTTTACCTAAACATAATTATAGTTTATTTTAAGTTATATATAAATGTTTATGTGTGCCTAAAACTAATCAATATTTTTGGAGTATTTTTTCATGATTCGTATGATTATTTTAAAAACTCAGTAATTTTGATTTAACTTATAATTGGGGTTTTATATGGGATAAAAACAATAATAACTTTATGAAATTCAAAAGTATAATTGTAATATCTGATATGATAGAAAATAAAATTCCTGAAAAGTATTTATTATTATTTCAGGAATTTTTACTGAGTGGATTAATTTTTACAAAAGCATCTGAATTTTTAGCTGGAACTGTAATTTTTATATTAGTTACTGAAATTATTCTAGTAATTTTATTATTTGGTTTAAATTTACCATCGTCAATATTATTTGCACCATTTGTAATATTTCCTGCTAT
>NZ_JAZRJY010000099.1:0-3971 GCF_045646045.1 Methanobrevibacter sp.
TCATTTAAGTCATAATTATATTCGAAAACAACATTATTATTTAAATTAAATTCTCTTGCAAGCAGCCTAAACGGATAAATACTGTTTGTCATTGATTTTAAAATTAAATCAGAAACATCATTCAAATAATCAGAAATATCCTTATTTTCACAGTCCACAAGAACAGGAATTGTACGAATAAACATGCCCAAGGCATTTTGAGCATAGTCATCATGACGACCATGTTCAGTGAAATTATAATAAACCTTATTACTACCACTAAAACGAGAACAAGTATAAGAAAATACTGCATTCAATAAAATACTGACAGTAATATTATTTTTATGTACAAAAGACTCTACATTATTACGAATACCTCTGATTGGAAGAGAAATTCTTCCTGCACTACCATCAACATCATTCAATAAAGTTCCACATTCATCAATATCAGCAAATAAAGCAGAGAAATAATCATGGGCTGAGTGATAATTATCACCGAACTTAGACTCAAAAGATTCAATACCAGCACGAACAAAACCCAAATCAACATCCAAATCAACATTTCCATTCAAAATCTCATCCAATTTCCTATTGATAATGGAACGGGTAGTAGCATCACTGATAATATGATGAATATCATAAAATATATAATGATCATTATCATTTGAAACAATATAAAAGCGAGATAAAGACTTCTCCAAATCAAAAGGCTCAATAAGGTCATAATGATCCTCAACATCACAAATTTCAACCAACGGATCATTATCACAAATTAAAAGAGGTTCACCACCATTATCATAAACACGCCCTTTTAAAATAGGATGTTTATCAATCAGTACACGAATGGCATTTTCAACCTCACCAACAGTTTTATCCTCATCAAAATAAAAGATGCCTGGGGCAGAGTATGCAGTTCCTTTATCATGAACCTTCTCATCTAAATAAATACCTAACTGCGGCTCAGATAAACAACAAATAACACCATTTTCAAAACCATAATCCGAAATGAAACTCATTTCATCCTTAATATTATTAATAAAATCACTAAACTTATCACCAATGAATGTACCATCAGCATAATTGCCTGAAACTACATAAAGGCCATCAACAATAGCAAAATTCAATGAAACGCCATAAGAATAAGAATCATGATTATCTTCACCGACCACATCATCATCATCGAAAATAGCGTGATTAGAAGATTCAAACAAATCATTATTGAACTCAAATTCACTACTCAAGAAGTTAAATGTTACAGGACAGTGTTTATACTCCAGTTCCTTATTATAATAAATTAAAGACTCATAATTCAAACCAAAATGCTCCACACTATTCAAAGCACTTTTAACAGCCAAAACATCATTCATCAATGAAATACCCTCATAATCATTACCTACACATATACGTAATGGATATTGACTAGTAAACCAACCCACAGTTCTATTAACCCTAGCCAAATCATCGTCACGACCATGAGTCTCATGATTCAAAATAATATCTTCACCATAAGTCTTTTTATAAGCTCTCGCAATACACAATGTCAGATATTCCTCTTCAGACAACCTAAACAAATTATCTCTTGAAAAAGAAACATCCATATCAAAAATAAAACTTCTAGATTCGCCCTTAATCTGAGAATCATCCAAAAGGCCATTAATCTCATACCAATCTTGCCTTTCTTCATCAGAAATACAATCAACCAAATATTTCACATCATTAACCCACAATTTATAAGGATAAGGTCTTAAAAAGTCAATACTCTCATTTTTTATCATGGAATTATAGATATGCGTTAAATCTTCAAGAATAATGTTCCAACTCACACCATCAACAATCAAATGATGAATAACAAATATAACATAACATTCATCAGCATTCAGAACAATACTGGCCTTAATTAAATCACCACAAGTATTAATCGAATCCCGTGATTCCTTAATAACCCGATTAATGGAATAATCCAAATCGTCAGCAACATACTTTTTAATTTCACAAACTCTAGTCCTTAAAGGCAAAATACTTTGAACAACACCATCATCCTCAAATCTATAACTGGCACGCAACATATCATGAATATCAGACAACTCATCAAATGCATCCTGCAAAATACCAATATCAATATCTTCCTTCGCCTTTAAAACAAACTGCTGAGTAAAATTATCTTCATTAATCTGATCAAAGAAATAACTCTGAATCGGAAGCATACTCACTTCCCCAACAGTAGAATCATATGAAATACGATCCCTAATTTTAATATTCTGAGCAATTAAGTACGGTGTTTTAAAATTCAAAATATCCTTAGCTGTAGCGAAAAGAGATTCCTTTTCAAGTAAAGAAACAACACGAATTGCAACAATAGAATCTCCACCCAAACGGACAAAATCATCATATAAACCAATACGGTCCTGATTAAATACTTTCTCAAAAGTTTTTGCAATAATCTTTTCTGCCTCTGTTGACGGTGCAACATATTCTGCTCGCAAATCAGTAAAATCAACATCAGGTAAAGCACGTTTATCCACCTTACCATTAACATTTAAAGGAATACTATCCAAATTAATAACATGAGATGGAACCATATAATCAGGCTTAAACTCACTAACAAATTCACAAACCTTATTTCTAAGAGTATCCCCATCAAATTCACCAG
Source organism: Methanobrevibacter sp. (assembly GCF_045646045.1). GTDB lineage: Archaea > Methanobacteriota > Methanobacteria > Methanobacteriales > Methanobacteriaceae > Methanocatella. Next base: position 2,630 of record NZ_JAZRJY010000099.1, read on the forward strand.
ACACTACATAAGCCACCAACTCATAATTATCATCATGTCTAATGGTTTGCACCGTAACATCATCCACATAATCCAACTCACGGATTACAGCCTCAACTTCTGATAATTCTACACGGTTTCCTCTGATTTTAACTTGACTGTCACGACGCCCAACAATACTTAAAGACCCATCAGACAATATGCGAGCCATATCACCTGTACGATACAAAACATTATACTCTGCATCATCATCGAAAGGATTAACAATAAATGCTTCTTTTGTTTCTTCTTCACGGTTCAGGTAACCATCAGCAATTTGATAACCTGCCAAACATAATTCACCTACAGCACCTACAGGTACACGCCTGAATTCATCATCAACGATATAACATTTAATATTTTTGTTCCATGAACCTACAGAGGAATAATCAATTTTATCATCGTTATTGATTAAGGAAATATAAGTGAATGCTTCGGTTGGTCCATAAATATCAACAAAAGTATAATCACCAGGACTTTCAAATTCACCTAGTTTTTCACCACCAACAAGCAAAACATCTAATGATGTATCTTCAATACTTAAAACAAATAATTTACCTGCTTGAGTAGTAATAAATGAATGAGTAACATTATTTTCAACAAAATATCTATTTAACTCTAGCATATTCAAACGAATATCCTGTGGAACAACAGATAAACTGGCACCAGCATACATAACTGCATTAATAGCAAAATTTGCAGCATCAAAACCAATAGATGCAAACAATCCATAAACATCACTAGTGCTTAAACCATAACTGTCAACATAGGATGAAACCACATTAACAATTGATTTTCTAGTGATTTTAACTCCTTTAGGAACACCTGTAGTACCACTAGTGTATAAGATACATGCTAAATCACAATAATCAACAGATAAATGAGACAATTCACCAATTCTGCCTTCAATGATATCAGATAAATTTAAAATAATGGCATCATATGACAGATTTCTTACACGGTTATATGTTTCATCGCTTGCAATAATTACTTTAGATTCAGTGTCATTTAATATGAATTTTATACGATTATCAGGAAGATTATCATCAAGAGGAACATAAACAGCACCAGCAGACATAATACCTAAAACTGAAAACATATACAATTCACTGCGAGGTACTAAAAATCCAACGCAATCCCCAGATTCGACACCCAAATCAATTAGCTTTCTGGAAATCTTATCAGCAATAAAAGCACATTCACCATAGGAATAAGAAACATCCATATAAGATACAAGCGTACTCTCAGGATTACTGGATAAATTATCATTAAATGCATCTAAAATATCTTCATAAATTAAAGAATGCTCAGTATCGTTATAACT
>NZ_JAZRJY010000100.1:0-20335 GCF_045646045.1 Methanobrevibacter sp.
AAATCGAAGGAAACATCATCACTTACGAAACAGACAACGATTCGTTAAGCACAACACTGGCTACAATTGATGATCTTATAGCGTGTGAAATTTTATCAGAAAAAATCACCACCATAAAAAAATAAAAATTTTTCACTTAAAGACAAATATTATATAAGTTAAATGAACAAATATTACTACATATTAATTCATTGAGAGAGTGAAATTATGGAATGTTATTATCATCCAAATAGAGAAAGTACTGATGTATGTGCTATTTGTGGTAAATCCATTTGTAAAGAATGCGGATTAGAAATAGCGGGTAAAATTTATTGTAAAGATTGTTTAGAAAAAATTGTAGGTCTTAGTTTAGATAACAGTGCTCAAAAAGAACCTCCAAAACAGGAACCTGTCAGACTTGAAAGACAGGAAGCTCCACAAGAACAAATCGAAAGAGCTACATTAAACAGACAACCTGAAGAAGTTCAATTTTCCAATCAGAAAATTGCCGAGGATTCACCTTACAATATTAAAGACAATATTAAATATGAATCCGGCCTTGAATCAAATTATGATAAAAACTACCAGCCACAAGGTTCCCTGCATGATGCCATTGAAGATATTCAAGTTCCACAGCAACCTGTTGAGGATGTAAGGCAGGAATATGTTCAGGAAGAATCTATCCTGAAAGAAGTTGTACGTGAACCAGTCGATCAGGCCAGAAATGAGTATGACTACACTTCAAGAAAACCACAGGCTCCTCCGGCAGATGATTATATTTATCCTGATCATTCCTACGAACCTGGTGAAACCACTGCCAGACAAGCTGTTGAAGACAAATATGAAAAATATTTGGATGACTTATACTTTGATGAAGAGGAAGTTCCTTTAAACGAACAGTTAGCACGTGATGAAGAGCAATACGGTTCTCTCACCAAACGTGAATATAAACCTAGAGAAACCCGTAACCCAAGAAGCGCTGCTGCTGAGGATGATTTGGACAGAAGAATTCGTGAAGAATTAGCTAGAAGAGAACATGATGGAAAAAAAGGTAAAAAGTCAGATTCAATCCATAATTTCCAATATGAGGAAGAAAAAGAGCCTTATACTGCAGTAGACATTATTCTTACAATTATTTTAATTATTGCAATAATTGTTGTAGTATTCTACATATTGTACATTTTCAAATTAAATGCTACTTACCCAACATTTATTGATGCTATTTTAGGTGTTGCAAATCCGGGTAAATTTATACAAGCATTAATGGGCTGAGATATTCTCAGTCATTACTTTCTCTTTGAATACCTCCAAAACCTCATCATTTTTATATTTTAACACATTTATTTGTGACGGATATTTTTCAATGAATTCTGACATGTCTTTTTTTGGAATCGGATTTTCAAGTATGGATAAAATTCTCTGTTTAAAGTGGGTTGAAAAACCCTGAGGAATTGCTGAAATTACATCTTCCAAATCATCAAATGGCCTTTTGGAAATAATTTCAAAAGCCAGCTTATCGTTAAGCAGGTTTAATCCGGCCAAATCCAAATCATTTGCATTATCAACAATTTTTTCTTCCAAACGCTGACCAAAAATAATTGAGTCCTTATCACGGGTCAGGACATCTATTGTTTTTTGAGGCATCATATCCTCAACTGTGGAAAACTCCCCGCTCATCACGGCCTGTCTTATACGTGTTCCGCTTACACCTTCAATACGTTTTACAAAAATAAATTTATCTGTATAATCGAAGCCTATTTTTGATAAGGAATTGGCAAAGGATGTGATTACATAATTATCCTCTTTCAATTTGTCCTTAAGTAAAACTTCACCGGTAGTCTTGTCAACGATTTTATATGGTTTCGGTGCAATGTGATGTCCCTGATTGATACGGTTCAATATCTCGTCAAAACCTTCCACCGGATTATAGCCCCTCGGAATATAATCTGCATTAAGGGCCTGAAACATTTTGCACAGACATAATGAATACTGGCCTGATCCCATCAATCCCATCGGAGGACCTTCAACAACCACATCCGCACCAAGTGAAACGGCAATTTCTGCTCTTTTTTCACGAGGCAATATGTATGGAATGCCGCGGCCGCTTCTCTCAAACAGACCAGGTACAATAGCTACAAAAAGTGAGTCGGGAACTTCAGACTTTGCAACTTTCATGCAATGATAATGGCCATTGTGCAAAGGATTGTACTCAGTAAAATCAGCCACCAAATTAACATCAGCTGAGGGATTCTTTTTTTTAATATCAGTATCCAAATACTCATAAAATAAATTCATGTCTCTTTCTAGAATTTCACTTAAAAGACTCATGATTAAAAATATAAAAGTTAAAATATTTAAATAATTACTTATGTTAGATTTAGTTATTAAAAACTCCAGATTAGTTGGAAAAAATGGTGAGTATAATATTGGTGTAAGTGACGGCAAAATTGAGGAGATTACTAAAAAGGATTTGAAGGCAGATAAAACAGTTGACATTAAATCAAATTATTTACTTCCGGGTTTTATTGACCCCCATGTTCACTTCAGAGATCCCGGATTAACACAAAAAGAAGATTTTAAAAGCGGAAGCTTATCTGCAGCCTACGGGGGTTTTACAACAGTTATTGATATGCCCAATACACTGCCTAAAACAAATACCTATGATGCGCTTAAGGAAAAAATGGATATTGCATCCAAAAAAAGTGTCGTTAATTTTTATCTTCAGGCAGGACACAACACACTTGATGAAATGAAAAAGATGATGGAGCTTAATCCAATATCATTTAAAGTATTTATGGATCTGGAAGCTGATGAAAGTCTGGAAGAGATTTTCCATAATTTAGGTGAATTAAAACGTACTACATCATATAACGGCCTTGTAGCTACGCACTGTGAAAAAAGAAGTATTGTGCAACGGGAAAGTGAAAGGCTTGAAGACTCAAATGACCCAATTGACTATTCTTATGCAAGACCATGTGCATCAGAAGATGAATCAGTTGCACAAACCATTGAACTTGCAAGGAAAAACAATTTACGCTTACACATTTGCCACTTGTCAACAAAAAGTGCACTGAATATGGCACGTAAAAACAATATAAGCTATGAGTTTACACCTCACCATTTGCTGCTGGACAACAGTGCATACAATAAATTCGGAACCATGATCAAAACCAACCCTCCCCTAAGACCTGAAAGTAAAAAAATCAGCATATCAGATATTGATGAAAATTCAATTATAGGAACCGATCATGCCCCACATACACTGGAAGAAAAACAGAAAGGAGTGTTTAGCTCATCACCAGGAATCCCGAATCTTGAAACAGTAGTGAGCTTGCTTCTAACAGAAGTTAACAAAGGCAACCTTGATTTTGAATTAATCCCAAAAATATTTTCCGAAAATGCCGCAAAAGTATTTGAATTAAACACAAAAGGTGAAATAGCTATCGGAAAGGATGCTGACTTTACAGTTATTGATTTGAACCGTGAAGGAAAATTTGATATAACCACATTTGAAACAAAAGCAGAATACTCACCATTTGAAGGATGGGAATATAAAGGTGCACCAGTAATGACAATAGTAGGAGGAAAAGTAGTTATTAGTGATTTATAATACCTTCAAATACACAAATAACTTTTAATCACATATAAAACAGATTTTGCTTTGTCACTTATGCAATTCCTTTTGGTTAGTTGTCATGTTTGTCGTATTGATTTTTGAATAATGCATGACATAATCTGTAATTATCTGTTCCTCAGGTAAATTTACGGGAGATTTTCCAAAATACATATAGTAGATATTTTTATCACTGTTATTTAAAACCAGCTCATTGATTTGCGTTCCATTAATGTCTTTATAATTATAGTGCCTGTGAAGTTCATCTGAACTCAGGCTAAATACATCCGATACATTTATACAATATGTGTCAATGTCTGTAGAACAACACAAATAAAACATTATGTCATTAGGTGTGGCTATTATGAGAATAGAATTATTGTCTCTAGCTATGTTTGTAAAATAATCCTTTTCAAGTTGACCTTCATGATAATCATGGTCATATGTCATAACTGTATTTGCAATCCCTGAAAGTAAAAGCAGAGATATTACAGTTAGATTGATTAAAAATAACTTTTTGTTTTTGATTTTACCCAACATGATTGATAGTACAAGCCACAGTACGGCTGCCGCAGGAATAATGTGTTTTGCTTCTAAAATTGGTCTGTATATTTCACAAACTAAAATGCCTATGAGAATGAATCCAATATATGTTCCAAATCCACCTAAAATAATGATTTGATCTTTTTTGGAAAAGTTATCTGAAGCTTTAAGAAAAATTATTGCGAGTATCACTAAAAACAGGATGGAAACCGTGCAGAGTATCAGGTTTGTGTTGTATGCATAATATCCAAAAAAATGGATAAATTCCTCTAATCTTAGTGGGGGTTGCCAATAGTCATTTTTAACTTTGATTATTTGACTTATCACTACAAAAGCCCATGGGAGGTATAGAACAATTCCCACTATAACAGATACAATCCAATTTTTAATTTCAGATTTTCTGTTTTTAATCAGGTATGTCAACAGTATTAAATAAATGCAGATTGCAGTTATTGCAGCAAAGTAATTTATATATGCTGCCAGAACGGAAAATAAGGTAAATATAATCCATGATTTTTTATCATATTTATTATATATAATGTTTTTAAAGGCTAAAAATACAATGATGATAAATAGAGCTGCCCAGATGTACATTCTTGCAATCAGATAGTACCTTGAAAAACCACTCATTATTGAAATTGAAAATGCAAAAAGTCCTGCTGTAAACCATCCATAATCTTTTCTTATTTTTGTTATTGAAATAATGAGTATCAATACAAATGCAACTATATTAAGCAGTTTTAAATTGAATAAAACATTCAGATCAAATATTTTTGATATTTCAACTACAACTTTTGCCATTAAATAATACAGTGGCGGATGCACATCTCCAGCGGTAACAGTTATAATATCTTGAACTGGAAGATTTGTAATTGTCAGAGTAAAATATTCATCAATTTGACAAATAAGATGGTTTAATGGAGTTATAAGAAGATAAATTAGAAATATGATACTTAATGTAAAAAATGTTTTTCCCAAAATCTCCTTCTTTGACTGCATGAAAATATTTTTTGATTTAAAATATATAAACCTTTCTAAAATAGTTCTGAATATGTATTAAAGGGTATTTCATATCAAAAGTAAGTCTGGAAGATATGGATTGGAATAAATCAAATTTAGAAGAAAAACAACAAAATAAAAAAAAAAAGACTTTTTGAAAACTTAGTATAGAAATAATTGTATAAAAAAAGAAAAAGTAATAGGTGTTAAAGACACCTATTTGTAACAGAGTGCGTCTTCAGGACATGCTTCAATACATTGACCACATAATGTACAGAATCCTGCAATTGGTAATTTAGGATTTTCTGTTTCGTGGAGCATATCATAAGGACAAGCACTGATACAGTCACCACATGCATCACATTTGGATGGGTTAAATTCGATTCTGTCTCTCATGACAGCTTCACCATCGATGGTTATTTCAATAGATCCAATGTTTAATGCATTGTTTGAACAAACTGAAGCACAAGCTCCACATCTAATACAACTTGCAAAAGATGGGTCTCCGCCAGTTTCTTCTAATGAAGGGCAACACATACCTGTTTTTGTTACAACACGAATCGCTTCAGTTGGACATTTGTTAGCACATGCACCAATGAATTCACATTTTTCTGCGTCACGGCCAATTCCTTCAGCGTCTACAGGTGCACCTTCACCCCATTCCACATCAATTTCTAATGCGTCAACAGGACAGAGGTTTACACATAAACTACATGCAGCACATGCTTCTGGAATTTGAACGGTTAAATCAGCACAGTTTGGTTTGATGAAGTCACCAGGACAAGCTTCGATACAAGTGTTACATCCAATACATTTGGAAGCAGCGAAAGTGAATGATTTAATTTCTTTTTCACGTTTGACAGGTTTTTTCTCAGAGATGAAAATTTTGTTCCAAGGACAGGTTTGTGAACATAATCCGCATCTAATACATTTGTCGTCATCTACGGTAATTGGAGATCCGTAAGCATCAAGAGTGATTGCACCTACAGGACATGGTTCTACACAAGATCCGCATCCTACACAATCTGCGATGTATACAGGTCCTTTACCAGATAAGTCTAAATCGTATTCTTTAGGTTCAACAACGCCTGGAATACCAATTACATCTACTGGGCAAATGTCAACACATTTTTGACACATTACACAGAAACCTTGTACTTCTTTTAATTTTTCTTCTGTGACAACAATAGTTTCTTGTGGACAGACTTCTGCACATTTACCGCAGGAATCACACATTACAGAGTTGAATACTAATCTTGCTTGTTCTACACCTTCAGCAATTTCGTAATCTTCTACTTTTAATGCACCATTAGGACAGACATCTGCACATTTTGGTTCTCCGCCACAAAGGTCACAGTGAATTATAGTAGTAGGTGTTAATTCAATAGCTGATGTAGGACATGTACCTTCACATGCACCACATTTAATACAGCCATCATCGTTAATTATAATCATTTACTAAAACCCCCTTAAGTCTTAGAATCTTTTAATGAGGTTTCCTTCACTGTCTACAATATTTACTTCAGCTAATCTCATTTGACTATCCATTGTGTGGGTAGCACATGATAAACATGGGTCGTAAGCTCTGATAACCATTTCCATTAAGTTGAAGATACTGTCATCTACTTCCATACCAGGTTTGATGTAGTCTTTAGCAACTTGGTGGATACCCATTTCCATAGCTGGGTTGTTTTGGATTGTAGCTACAACAATGTTAGCGTAATTACATAATCCATTATCATCAGATTCGTAGTGGTGGATTAAAGTACCACGAGGAGCTTCAACAATACCTACACCTTTACCTTCAGTTCTTTCTAATTCATCAGGGAATTTTTTACCAGATAAATCTTCTTCTAATGCTGCAGCAGCACATTCAGCAGATGCTAATAACTCAATGAGTCTTGCATAGTTGAATAATAATGGTGCTTGAGCATATCCGAAAGCATCACGGAAAGCATTAAGAGCTTCTTGTGCGAGAGGTGCTTCTTTAGGCATTTGATCACAGACGTTAATCCTGGATAATGGTGCAACTCTGTAAATACCTTCTGGGTATCCCATATCTTTAATGTAAGGGAATTTTAACCAGGAGTAAGGTTTTACGTGTTCTGCAACATAGTCAGTATATTCTTCGTTTCTGTATTCAAACATGTCGCTTCCGTCTTTGTCTTTGAATCTAATGTTACCATTATATACATCCCAAGTTCCATCAGGTTTTACAGTACCACAGTGTCTAGTGTCACCGAAGTTACCTAAACTTGAAATTAAATCAATGTTTTCTTCAAATACAGGAATAGCTAAGTCTAAAGTAGCTTGTGCTAATTCAACGTTTTCTTTAGCTCTAGCAAGTAAATCTTTTTGGGTTTCGTCATCTAATTCAGTTGAGATACCACCAGGAGTGGATGAAGTTGGGTGAATAGGACGACCACCGATTTTTCTTACCATTTCTAAACCGTTTCTTCTTATGTTAATAGCTTGAAGTGCGATTTCAGGCATATCTTTAATAACTTGGAAAACGTTTCTGGTTTTTCTGGTTCCGTTAGGAATGATTAAATCTGGTGCTGCTAAGAAGTAGAAGTGAAGTGCGTGGGAGTGCATGTATGATCCCCAGTTCATAATTTCTCTCATTCTGTATGCAGTAGGTAAGATTTCGTAATCATCGAAACCGAAAATTTGGTCAACTGCTTTTGCAGCTGCTAAGTGGTGTTGTACATCACAAATACCACAAATACGAGGTACGAGTCTTGGTAATTCTTCTACAGGACGACCTGTTAAGAATTTTTCGAAACCTCTGAATTCCATAACATGTAATCTTGTTTCTTCAACATTTCCTGCATCATCAAGATGGACTGTAATTTTTGCGTGTCCTTCAATACGAGTTACAGGTTCCATAGTAAGTTTAACCATTTTATTCTCCTCCTTTTTGCATTTTCATTGGTACTAATGCTGCAGGTAATGTGTAAGAGTAGAAAGTACCTACAATATCATCCAATTGGTCAGCAACAGTTTCAGGGTCAACTGTTTTATCTTCATTTACACCGTAGTCAGATGCAATTGCACTGATCATTTTAGCACCTTGGTCTAATACTTTTGAGGTAGGACCGTAACATCCTCTACATTGGATAGCAATGGAAGGACATTCTGCACCACATAATGATACGGTTGCAGGACCCATACATACTAAACCTTGGGAAATTAAACATAAATCAGGTTCAGGTTTACCAACTTCAAATTGTCTTTTAATGAAGTCCATAGCTAAACCAGCAGGTGGTTTTTCTCTAGGACATACTTCACATAAGTTAGTAGCAGGTAATTCGATAGTTTCACCATTTAATAAAGCAAGAACTGCTTCAGCTACTACGTCAGAACGTGGAGGACAACCTGGAATGATTAAGTCTACATCCATAACTGCACTTAATGGTCTTACTCTGCTTTCTAAGTGAGGTACATCTTCATTAGGGATGATACCTTCAGGGTTAACAGTAGATACGGAGTTAATGTATGCTTCTTCTTCTAATTCTTCAACGGTCCATAAGTTTCCGAGACCTGGAATACCACCGTAACAAGCACAAGTTCCGTAAGCAATAACCATACTAGCTTTTTCATTTAACATTTCAGCTAATTCTCTGTTTTCGTCGTTTCTTATTCCACCTTCAGCGATGAGGATATCTAAATCAGGTACTTCATCGTATTTGGTATCCATAAGTACAGGAGAGAATTCAAATTCTGCTAATTCCATAACATCGATTAAAGATTCGTGGAAATCCGCAATTGATAAGTGGCAACCGGAACAACCTCCGAACCACATAGTTCCTATTTTAACTTTATCTGCCATTTTTAACTCCTCCAATTTATCCTTCTGCGTTTAATTGATCTTTCAATGGAGCTGGACCTAAATCTTTAATTCTGTTAACCATCATGTTAACAGCAGTAGAGAATTTTTCACCTTCGGATGCGGAAATCCAGTCGTGGTGAACTCTTTCTTTTCCAATTCCCATATCTTCAACCAATTTATAAATTAATCTCATTCTACGATCTAATTTATAGTTACCAGCATCGTAGTGGCAGTCACCCATGTGACATCCTGCTACGAATACCCCATCAGCACCTTCTTTGAATGCTTTTAAAATAAATTGTGGGTCAATTCTTCCAGAACACATTACACGAATAACTCTAATATTCGGTGGGTATTGCATACGTGCAGTACCAGCTGTGTCTGCTCCTCCATAGGAACACCAGTTGCAACAAAACATTACAATTTTTACATCATCAGCCATAGAGTTTTTCCTCCTCTATCAAATTTTTTTATTTATTTTTTCCGTTTTTGAAAAGATTTCTCCTTTCAAACGCCAATTTTAGAATTTTTTAAAAAATTTTAAAATCGCTTTTTAAGACATAAAGTTTAGGTATGCCTTAATTTCACAATTTATGTACTTTAATGAGCTAGCTCAGCATAACATTAACGTACTGATTAATATATTTTATAAATAATTAATATAAAGGTTACTTAGAAAAAAAAGCCAAAAGGTTTATATACTATAAAACAAGTTTTAAAAAAAGAGAGGAAAATGGAGTTACATTCCATCTACGCTCATATCAATCATCATTTGAGTTTGTTCAGCCAATTCGTCAGGAAGACCTGTGATATCCATGTTTAAAAATCCTCTGACAATCATGGATTCAGCATCCTCTTCATTAATTCCTCTTGAAGTCAAGTAGTTAATCTCTTCTTCAGAGATTTTACCAACAGCCGCCTCGTGAGACATTTCAAGATTTGCGGAACTGGCTTCTAATTCAGGAACAGCATAAATCATACTGTCATCAGACAATACGAGACCGTGACATTCAAGGTGTCCTTTAACACCCGGAACAGTACCGGACAAATGTCCTCTAGAATAAATTTTGGATTCATCCTGAGACACTGCTCTTGAAATAACTTCTCCCCTTGCATTAGGAGCGTTTAATAAAACACGTGATCCGACATCAATGATAGAATCTTTTTTACCACCCTGGATGGACTGGAAAATAGCTCTTGAGTTTTTACCATCACAATAAGCAGTAGGATAAGATTGAATTGTTGAAACCGGACTGGTTAAAATGTAATTGTTAATATAAGTTGAATCGTCCATTAATTTAACACCGGTTCTTGGCCTTACTTCAACCTGTTCGGCCCAGTTGTGGACCATGGTAAAAGTAATTTTGGAACCTGGCTTCAAATACATTTCAGACACACCGACGTGCATTGCTGAAGCAATATCATCACCAGTGGCACAGCCAGTAATTAAATGAAGTTCTGAGTTTTCCTCAGCTATAATTACATTGTGAGCGGTCTGCATAACTGCCTCATCACCAATGAACATACATGCCTGAACAGGCATTACCTCTTTAGTTCCCGGAAGTGAACGTACAAAATATCCGCTGGTAACACCTGTTTCCTGTTCCCTTAAAGCAGTTTTTGCAGTGTATTTATCAGCATCAGGTTTTACAACTTTCCACAGATAATCTTCAAGCCATTTATATTTATCAAGTGCAACTTCCATACCCATAACTTCAATGGAATCGGATATTGAGTTATTTGTAAATACATTACTTTGATCAATTTGTAAAAATGAACCTGAACGATTATTCTCTTCTGTATCGACACCAACTTTCAGCAATGTATTTTTGGTCTTTTTATCAACATCATCCAAATCATCCAATAAATCAATGGCATTAACTGCTTCATCAGTAAAGTTTTCTATTGTAACATCTGCACCAATTGGAGCCTTTTTATCTTTCGCTTTTTCAGCATCACTATAAACATTGCGCACACTCAACACATCCATTAAAACCGTTTTTTCTAATATCTTCAAGAATTTCAGTAGGATTACCTGAACAGGAGATTTTACCATTCATTAACACATGGGCCTTATCCGCACTGACAAAGTTCAAGATGTAACCCAAGTGAGTAATTAAAAGTCCGCTTCTTACCCTGTTACCCTGCGGTTTATCTTTATCAAGCAATGTACCTATTTCAGAAGCAATTAATTCTACATTTTCAATATCCACACCAGAATCAGGTTCATCAAACATAGTAAAATCAGGCATTTGAGCTAAAAGCTGCAATATTTCAGATCTTTTAACTTCCCCTCCTGAAAATCCAAAGTTAACATCCCTGTCTAAAAATTCATCGCTGAATTTAAGCTGATTTGCAAGTTCTTTCATCCTTGGATTTAATTCCTCATCCATATCCTGATGAGATTCTATTTTAAGCAAATCTCTTACGGAAACACCTCTTATTGAAGGAGGTGTTTGGAAACTTACACCAATACCTAATTTAACTCTTTCTGCAGTAGTTAAATTAGTAATATCCTGGCCTTTGAATTTAATAGTACCATTTACAACACTATATTGGGGAAAACCTAATATAGTTAAAAATAAAGTACTTTTACCAGCACCATTTGGCCCTAAAAGAACGTGGGTTTCTCCTTCATCGATGGAAAGGTTAATATCTTTTAAAACCCTTTTTCCCCCGACTTCAACAGCCAAATTTTCAATTTCAAGTAACATTATATCACCCATTTATGCATTATTAATTAAAATTTAATTAAACTAGTATATAATAACAATGTTTTATTTTTAATCTATAAAAAAAAGAGAAAATAACTGAAATTATTCAGTTACGATAATAAATTCACCGACTTTTTCAACTTTAGCAAAAGGAACTAACAACAAGTCACCATTTCTTTTAGCGCCTTTTACGTGAATATTACGGTCAGCTTCTACACGAATTGCAATATCAACGATTTTACCAGTTTTTTCGTTGACAATAAGTTCATCTAAAACACCAAGAATACGAGCATTATTAGTTGCTACTTGGTAGTTTCTAATTTCACTCCATAATTTTTCTTCTCTTTTAGGAATTTGTTTATTTTCCATGAAATCACCTGATAACAATATTAAATTTATACTATATTATATGTATTATTATTCATTATATTTAAAAGTATATTTATTGGCAACATCGGCATCTTGTAATGTATTAATATTAAAAGCCAATTCTTCTTTATTTAGAACCAACTGATACTCATCCTGAATTTTATTTATGCTTTTTAAAATATTAACGCCTACAGGAACAAGGCCCCCGTATTCATATTCATACTTTAAATTCAAATCATTAAAAATACTGACCGGAATTAATGTAGACAATGCCTCTTTTTTACATCCAAAATAAGAATTCAAAATATAATCAATGCAGTCCCCTTTAATAAAAGGCAAATCTGCATTAATAAAAAGTAAAATATCATCGGGAGAGTTAGCTTCAAAATAATCTAAAATAAAAGACAAATCATGAATATAATCAACACCCGGTGTGTCTAAAATTTCATGATTGAAATTTTTAATGTATTCCACAGTTTTTGGAGTGTTGGGGCTGGTTGCTATAATTATTTTTTCGACCAATTTAGACGAATTTAAATTATCAAGCACATAATTAATTAAAGGTTTATTCTGTAATTTGAAAAGAGGTTTTTCGACAGGAGTTTTAAGTCGTGTTCCTCTACCTCCTGCCATAACAATTCCATAAATCATGCCAAAACCACTAAGCGAATTTACCGCCAGCCATTTTCATACGATCTTTCAATATACATCTACCGCCCTGTTTACCTCCAATAGGAACTTTCGGAGTACCCATTGAATTCATACAACGTGCCATAATAGCAGAACCTAAAGCAAGACCATCTTCAACAAAAACAACCTTATCAAATTTGTCCTGAACCGCTTCCAATATGAGTTCAGGTTTACGTCCTGTAATACCTGCCCTACCGGTAATACCTAATGCAGAACCTGGAATAATAACATTTTCTTTAAATGCAACATCCAAAACACGGATAACAATATTGGTACTTACATAATCAAGAGTGGAAAGCATAGTGCCTAAACCGTCATCAGCATAGAACTGTGCACCCAATTCCACCAAATCATCCAGTTTGTCACCGTTAAAACCTACATCACAACCAATTAATGTAGTGCCTGCTTTTTCAGCAGCTTCAGGATTGACCGGAACAGTACCGAATCTTTCAACATCAATAGGAACTTTTTGAATATTGATTAACTTATGTGCTTCCAATGCATTGGCTTCAGCTTTTTTCTTGTCAGCTTTCTTAGCAGCCTTTTCATCATATAAATCAATTGCAGCACCATTTTTCTTATCAATTTGACCGGATCCACGAGCTATTGCATCACTTACAACACCTGCCAAACCTAAAAAGTTACCTACAGTATTTGCATAAGGTTCATTGTCATTAACGATACGGCCTGCCAAAGTAGAACCGAAATCCAGGGAAACACAAGGGTTTCTATAATCCACTTCAGTCCATTTAGCACCTAACTTAATACCTGCAGTTACAAGTTCCCCTTCCATTTCATTTGCAACAGTTTCCTTACCTTCAGGAGGAACTACACTAACAACAGCACCATCAAAATGAATATTTTCTATAAGAGAATGCTTTTGCAATCTTTCAGGAAGCTGGGAAATACCCATTGCAGGAGACATTTTACGCGGTGGAATATCTGCTTCAAGACAACCGTCTGCAAGAGCAATAATTAACTGACCGGCTTCTTCAGCAGTAGCGAATCCTGCAGTTACACCGGTGGATCTGACAACAAAATCCAAATCCTCATCCTTATCGACATTACATTTTCTGAGTGCTTCCAAAACAGTATCACTAATAAGTTCTGTTACAGCTTCTTTAGAAAGTTCAATACCCCAAACTGTTTTACCGAAAACTTCCTCATTAGCCTTAGGTGGTCTGATATCACGAGTCATTTTAACAGTTTTGTTTAATAAATAAGACTCGCTGGTATTTAAATTAGTAGCCATTACAATACATTTGGTAGTAGTGTTACCTAATTCAACAGAAGCAGTTACATAAAACACATCTGGCTTTTGAACAGCACCAGGACTAGCCGGACCGGCCCTTTGAGCCCTTAAAACATCAAGATTGCCTTCTTTAGAATGAGCAATAATAGGCTTTGGACCTTTACTAAAAATTTTACTTAAAAAAGACATAATTTAACCTCTCCAAATTAAAGTTAAATAATAATCTATTTTTAAGATAATATAAATTTTATTAAAAGTTTTTTAAAAAAAGTAGTTGAAAAAATAAAAAAAAGATTAGATGATATGAAATCACCTAATCGGGACCCTATATCTATAATAAGTTGTTAATTGGGTGGTCTTCTACAGGTTCGGTACCGATATCTTTTGCAGCTTCAGCAATCATAATATCTGCCATACCACAAGCAGGGAATGCTAATCTTGCGTTTTCGATAGGTCCGAAAAGTACGAAGTCTCCACCAGCCATTTGTTGTACGATGTTAGAACCGATATCACAAACAGGCCATGCTTCTTTATGTTCTTTTTTGTATCCTCTTAACCAGTCCCATGCAGATGGAACGTTGTGGATACCAGGTCCTACTGGGTATCCCCATTTAGCTTTTACTGCGTAAGAAGTTCTTACTGCAGGACCAGCACCTTGACCTAATGGAGTAACTGCTACGTCCATCCATGGTTTGGTAATACCACATTCATCAGCCATTTCGAGAATACCTTTGTCGATTACATCTCCACCAGTTTCCCAGATTTCGACTTTACCTTCTACACCAGCTTTCATTGGGTTGAAACCTAAGAGAATTGATGCGTCAATGTCTGAGTTTTTAACTGCTTCAATTTCACCAGCTTCTGCAGCCATACTTATAGAGTTATATACTGCTCTTTCACATAATCCAACTTCTTGTACATATTCTACACCTGCAATTTTTGCAGATGCAGCAGTTGAATCTATAAGGAAAGGTTTGTCACAGATATCTCCTACAAATTCTAAGTATTTAACCATAGCTTCTGGGGTAGCACCGAAAGTTTGTACAACACATGGGTTTCCGGTTACATCAGACATTTCTTCCATAGTTTTAATTCTTTCTTCAGCAGCATCTTTATCAAAAATACCTTCTTTTTCATCACTAATAATGTTGTGTCCGCCGTAAAAGATAGTTCCTGCTAAAACGGTAGGATATTCACCAGGTTGTCCTCCCATTTTTACTCCAGCAATATCAATGACGAGTTGTTCTTTATCAAATCTTAACATAAAATAATCCTCCTATAAAATACTAGCTAACAATGTTTGAATCAATGCAATTGCACCAAATTTTATAGATACTATCAATATAAATAATCCAAGTATAATACCATACAATATACCAACATCTCTTCCGGATTGTTGTCCTAAACGTTGGTAATATTCCCCTACAGTGAAATCAACTTTTTCTTCAGCTTCATCTAATTTAGCAGATAAAGCATTGAAATCATCTGCAGTTACCATAACTTGAGGTATTGAATCTCCATCACTCATTTTAACACCTCTATAATCCACATGCTCTTGCAAGGAATGGAATAATAATAACTAAGAGGAGTGCTATACACATTCCTAAAGCAATTCCTTTAACTCTTGTTGCAAGTAATCCTGCAAAAAGTTTACCTTCTCTTGCAAGAAGTTTTGAACTGTATTCAGTTTGTTCAGAAGCGTTTTTAAGTCCGCTTGTATTTGGTTTATTAGAAATTTGCACCATAATTATTCCTCCTTATATCAAGAATAAAAATCCTATAACTAAAGTGAAGATTAAACCTATCATTATACCTTGGACTTTACCGGCATAATTACCAGCCATATTTCTTTGAACAGCTCCGACCATATCAATTTTGGTATTAATATTTCTGATTCTTGCTTCAATAAGAGCAGTTTCAGCAGAAACAACTTTCATTGCTTCTCCTTCGTCTTCGTCACCGTCATCATCATCTACGGAAATGATCATAGCTTCTTCTTCGAAAGCACCAGGATCTTTTTCTACACATTCGTTAATTTTTGATTGGATAGTTCCGATATCTTCAGTATCGATTAAATCAACAATTTCTAATTGTTGTTGGAATCTTTCAATACCATCCAATGGAACATTTTCTACAAAAGGAATAGCACCAGTTGCACCAATAATTTTCTTTTTATCAGGGTCAGCACCGTTTTCGTGTAATGCTTTGAAACTTTGACCAGTAATATGGCCTTGTACTTCAGCACCAGCTAAAATTAAGAAACGGATGTTTGGGTTAGATATAATATTAGCAACAACTTTTTCTATACCTAAGTTTTCTGTTTTACATGGGCCTGCAATAGCTGCTCCAGATAAGTCAGCTTCAATGTGAGAAGCTAAAGTAGTTACTGCAACAGGACTTTCAGGATCACCTACAATGTAATCCCCACTGATAACCGGCCAGCCGTCTGCAGGAGCTTTTTTGTCAGCCATCTAAATACCCCCAATTGAGAGTGCAGCAAATATCACAAATATAGCAATCAAGAATCCGTAAACCATGTTTGTTAACATACCCGCAAATACATAGGAACCTTCCCTTCCAGGATAAGATCCAGCAGGACTGGTGTAAGGATCTAATGATGCCATTAATTCATCTGCAGCTGCGCTTACTTTATCTACAGCTTCATCAACTTCATCCATAGATAGGAGAACAACTCCTGAACCTAAAGATGATCCGAGAATACCCGTTACAGGGTCATATGCGAAATTCATTTCAGGTACAATTTGTACCATAGGTAACATTTGAGCCATATATAATTCCTCCTATTCCTCTACATTAGGCCATAAACCAGCCCATCTTGTTGATGCTGCATCATTACATGAAGCTTGAACGAAAGCTCTGAATGAAATAATCCAACCGATTAAACCAACAACTAAGACGAAAACCCATCCGAGTCCGCCAGTAATTGAAGATAAAATACCTACAATAGTCATAGATAAGAATGCGGTTGAAGCAGCACATTTTAAAGTTCTTACTTGGTCTTCGTTAGGTCCTAAACAAGCATTGAATGGGTGTTGGATAGCCATAGTACACATAATAAATAATACAGCAATATAACCAGTAGCAACAACACTTTCATAAATTGCCATCATTTCGTAACTACCTGCAATAGCAACAGAGAATCCTAAGATTGATAAAGCAGCAGCACCAGCAATTTCGATAGTACATTGGAGCATAATAGGGATTTTCATACCAACAATTTTAGTTGCGACAATAGCAATGATAGCACCAATTATAATTGCAAATACTAAAGCAGCAACAGGACCAATGATGGTCATTTTAAGGGCAGCAGCTAAACTAATACCTGCTAAAGATGCAATAACACCTACGGATAATGACATATAACCGATAGATGGAACACCAGTACCTAAACCGTAACTTGCTACTCTACGAATAGCATCTGCTCCCCAGATAATTGCAAGAACTGCACCAATACCAGCGACAACTGGACCTACGACATGTCCTAAAAAGCCTGATAAATATATACAAAGTAATCCGCCAACGATACCCATAATTAAAAGGTGAGTTGAGTTTACTGCACCTGCAGCTGCACCGTCAGCACTTCCACCAGCAGACATTTTATATACCTCCAGTTAAAATAATACAGAAAATTCCAAGCACTACAGATGCAATAGCACATGCAAGTGCTCCAGTACCAATTCTTTTGAATTTAGGGTCGTGCATACCTTCAATAGTACCACCAATGTTATATGAAGCAATAACAGAGTTAACAAAGAAGACACCAACACCTAAAATTGCAGCTAAACCAATACTTACAGCAGGATCAGAAATAAAAGAACTTTCTTTAACAGCAGTGTTAATACCGTAGAAGACTAAACCTCCACCGAGACCACCGAGAAGTCCACCAATAAGACCACTTATGTATGAAGTAGTTGGTACACCGTGACCTTCGGTACCAGGAGTTTTATAAGCTTCTTGGTTACGTTTGGTAATCCAGTCAACAGATACTTTAGATGCAGCAGGAACAATACCTACACCGAAGATGTAAATTAAGTTAGCTATGAGCATGGTAATACCCATCATTATCATAGCACCCAATGCACCACTTATACCAATTATATACACTGGCTGATCCGCCATAGCTGCAGCAGTAATAAGACCTGTTAAACCTGCACCAGCAGCTAACATAGCTGTACCGGTACCTACACCAGTAGCAGTTGCCATAGCTGCAGGAGCTCCTCCTACAGGAATGAAGTGCACACCAGCACCAATCATAATACCGCCTATTGCGATGAATAAAATTAAACTAATTGGATCCATAATCGAAACCTCCTTATTCTTCGTCATATGGTCCGTATTTATTTCTTGCAAATACTTCTAATCTGTCATTCATGATAATTAATAAAATGACGATTATAATACCTACAATAATACCGCCAGTTATTCCAAATACTACTGTATTCCAAAAACTAAAGAATACAACGAGACCGAAACAGAAACCAGTTAATGGTCCACCGAATTTAGCACAGAAGTTAACAACGTCCATAGAGTTTTTAGCACCTAATGGAGCTTTAGTAACGATATCCCCTTGAATAGCTACAGGAGTACCTCCACCAAATTCAAATTTTTGATATTCACTTTCTGCACCGTAGTGTACATCCCCAGTTGAAGAACCGATAGCTCCTAAAGCAATACCCCAGAGCATAGCTAAAAGAGGTAATGGGAATACGTGTAATGGGCCAGAAAGACCTAATGGAATAGTCATTAAGTATGAAATTCCAACAATACAAAAACTAGTTATAAATCCGTGACCTGCGATAGGTCCTAAAGATTGAGTTAATACATCCATGAATAATGGTTGTTCAAATTGAGATTGACCAACAATCCTACCCATGTGGGATGTAACTGTATAAATAGAGTGAACACATGCAGCAACAGCAGCACCGATTGCGATAGCGATTACTGGGAATCCAGGAATCAAACCAAACATTGAAATTAATATATATGCAACAGCACCAGCTATACCACACCAAACACCATAAGCGACTGGTTCACCAGAAGTCGCTTTGTTTATCATACGGTGTAAATGTCCCATTTGTGGAGCAAGTTGAACTTGTGAGTTAGGGTTACTTTGAGAACCGATATCAGATTCTAAGTCCTCTGCAGCCCCTCCGATAGTAGCAACTGCACCCATTAATGCAACAACACCTAATGTTACAGGGTCCATAATTTTTTTCCTCCATATTTTTTATTAAATTGATCATTTAATAAACATGAATTTTTGATTTTTGTTCCATACAAAAATCGAAATCAAGCAATAATTATCAAGAATTATTACTTACTATAACTTTTGTTAATAATGTTAATATAAATCTTTTGATAATTTTCAAGCAAACTTGATTTCTATATATTATTTTAAATTACTGTTTATATAAATCTTTTGATTTTTTTCAAGTAAACTTGATTTTATAAAGTGGTGGGATAGGTGAATAAGTCACCTATCACCGTGTTTATCTATCTATTTTGCTGGGGTAATAGCAGTTCTTTCACCAGCAGGTTCGAATTCTCTTAATGCACCTTTAGCAAATTCTTCACGTACTTTACCGAAGTCAAAGACTAAGTTTTTGTCAGCAAATGCGATTTTTACTAATGGGTTGAAAGCCCAAGCGTCTCCACGAGCGGAGTGAGGTGCTTGTGCAATACCAGCGTATTCACCTTGGTGACCTACGTTCATTGCGTAGTTAGGATAGTTTGGTCCTCTCATTTCGAGTGGTAATCCTTCATCGTTTCTGATGGAGAATACGTTAGCTGCACCACATTGATCTTGTAAATCGAAACCGTAGAATCCTAATCTGGAATGTTGTTCTTTGTGTAAGTACATAGCTAAGTACCATGCGCTTAAACCAGTTTGTGCATTACCAGTAGCAAATGCGGTAGAAGCACCTGCAGCTGCGGAAACAACGGAAGCTCTTTGAGATCCACCGAAGTGAGTTTCGAGTAAAGCTGGGTATTCTTCATATTGTTCTAATGCGTAGAATGCTACTTCAGTACCTACATCAAGAACGGTGTCCATGTTGTTAGGTGCTGCGCATAAGTCTCCGTATTTGTCTTCGACGTAAACTTTACCGTAGTAGGTGAAGTCGTCTAAAACGTTATCGGTGTATGCTGCGGTAGCATATTGAGTGAATCCTACACCACCAGACATGTAAGAACCTAACCAAATTTGGTCGTAAAAAGCAGCACCTAAAGCTACTACTTCTAAGGTTGATCTTACAGGGTCATCAGGGTAAGCTCTGGAACCTTGACAGATATCTGCCATGAATCCGAATGGAACTCCACCAAGT
>NZ_JAZRJY010000101.1:0-11696 GCF_045646045.1 Methanobrevibacter sp.
AAGGAATTTAAAGAAGAAGAAGCTAAAATCGAATTTATTAATCCAATGTTTGAAGCTTTAGGATGGGATATACATAATAAACAAGGACTCGGTCCGAATTTTAAAGAAGTTGTTTTTGAAGAGTCTTTATCAGTTGGAAAAGAAACTAAAGCACCCGATTACTCTTTCAGATTAGGAGGTCAATTAATTTATTATCTTGAAGCAAAAAAACCAAGCATCAATATTAAAGATGATAGAAGTCCAGCATTTCAAGCAAGAAGATATGGTTGGAGTGCAAAAATACCAATTGTCATTTTAACAGATTTTGAAGAATTTGCAGTATATGAAACTACATCTAAACCAAAAGAACATGAAAGAGCCAGTACAAATAGAGTTTTATATTATACTTGTGATGAATATTTGGAGAAATGGGAAGAAATTTATAGTTTATTTAGTAAAGAAGCAGTACAAAAAGAATTATTCCAAAAATTTGTTGATGATAATACTTCTAAAACCAAAAAAGGAACACAATCAATAGATGTTGAATTTTTAAAAGATATTGAAAAATGGAGATTAATACTGGCTAGAAATATTGCATTAAGAAACAAAGATTTATCATTATCAGAATTGAATCTTGCAGTTCAATTAATCATTGATAGGATTGTTTTCTTTAGAATGGCTGAAGATAGGGGTATTGAAAGATATCAGACATTATATAAACTATCAGAATCTGAAAACATCTACAAACAATTATGTGAAGTATTTAAAAAAGCCGATTTAAAATATAATAGTGGTTTATTCCACTTTAATTATACTCCAGATTACTCTGAATTTGTAGATAATATTACTTTAAACTTGAAAATTGATGATGGTGTATTTAAAGAGATATTTGCTGATTTATATTATCCCAAAAGCCCATATGAGTTTTCAGTAATTAGTCCAGAGATATTGGGTAATATATATGAAAATTTTTTAGGCAGTATAATCAGATTAACTCCATCACATCAAGCAAAGATAGAACAAAAACCTGAAGTAAAAAAAGCAGGGGGTGTTTTCTACACTCCACAATATATAGTGGATTACATTGTTGATAATACTGTTGGTGAATTAATTAAAGGTAAAACACCTAATCAAATATCTAAATTAAAAATACTCGACCCTGCTTGTGGAAGTGGGTCTTTTCTTTTAAGAGCTTATCAAAAATTATTGGATTATCATTTAGAATATTATTTGAATCTTAAAAAAGCACCAAAAGAGGTATATTATATTGGTAAGGATAATGTGCCAAGATTAACTATTCGTGAAAAAAAAAGAATACTTACAAACAATATTTATGGTGTAGATATTGATGTAAATGCTGTTGAAGTAACTAAATTGTCTTTACTCTTAAAAGTATTGGAAGATGAAAATAAAGATGTTTTAGAAGCACAGCAGAAATTATATCAAGAAAAAGTATTGCCAAATTTATCTAGTAACATTAAATGTGGAAATAGTTTAATTGGAACAGATATTTTAAGCCGAGAAGAATTAAGTCATGAAGAAGTTTTAGAATTAAATCCATTTGATTGGGAAGTTGAATTTCCACATATATTTGCAAATGGAGGTTTTGATGCAGTAATTGGTAATCCTCCTTGGGGTGCTTCATTTTCAGATATTGAACTTGATTATTTAAAAGAAAAAAATAGTGAAATTATTGTAAGAATGATTAATTCATTTTTATATTTTACTTATGTGTTTTCAAAGAAACTTAATAGAAATGGTTTATTTGGAATGATTGTGCCTGATGTTATATTATATCAATCAAGTTATTTATTACTTAGACAATTTTTGATGAAAAATTTTTATATTTTGAAATTACTTAATATGGGAATGGATGTTTTTAAAGGAGTTAACCAACCATCTGCCATCATAATTTTCAGAAATAATGAAAATATTAACTCAAAAATCATTGTAGGAAATTTTACTAATTTTTCAAAAAAAGCTCCTGCAATATTAGAAAAATCAAATTTTTGTACATATAATCAAAAATTATTAGATAAAATTCCTTCAAACTTATTCATAACGGATAATATTGATAATTATTCTATTTTGGAAAAGATAGAGAATAAATCTGATTTAACTATTGAAGATATATTGGATGAAGATAAAATGCAAAGGGGTGCTTCACCAGATTACAAACAAGCTTTTATGATAAATGAAGAAATTAAATCAAAAAATAATTTAGAAGATAGTCATGTTAAGAAAGCTATATTTGGAGGTTCTCAGATTAAAAGACATTATATTGAATATGATGATACGTATCTTATTTATACAACAAAAAAAGACAAATTTTCAGAGATTCCAAATATATGTTCTTATATAAGGCAATTCAAAGATAATATTACTTGTAAGGAAGTTAAAACAAAAAAACATCCATTATATTCACTTCATAGGCCTAGAAAAGATAAAATATTCTTAAAAGATATAAAAATTGTTGGTGTCATTACTTCAGATAAGTTAATTGTTGCAGTTGATGAAAATAAACTTTATGCTACTGATGGAGTATATCTTTTTGGCACAATAGAAAAATTCAATCCTTACTTTGTAACTGCAATTTTTAATTCTAAACTATATACTTTTATTTATAGGCTTTATTCATTAGAAAACGGGAGGATATTACCTCAAGTAAAACCTGCAATCGTAAAAAGAATGCCTTTTATTGATGTTGAATTAAATAATCAAAAACCATTCATAGAATTATCAAATAAATTAAATGATTTAAAAAAAGAGCTTCAAGTTGTAAAAACACCTCAAGAAGAGAAACTGTTGAAGATTCAAATTGATAAAGTTGATGAGCAGATAAATAATATGGTATATGAATTATATGATTTAACTGAAGATGAAATAAAAATTATTGAAGATAGTTTAAATTTATAAATGTGTGGTATTAATTATGAAGTTGGGTAAATTGGAAAAAGTTAAAGATTTACGGTCTGTTTGGCCTCATGAGGCTAATGATTTTACTAAGTGGTTAGCTAAAGAAGAGAATTTGGAGATTTTGGGTGATGAAATTGGTCTTGATATTGAGTTAATTTCCAAAGAGGCTAAAACTGGTTCTTTTAGTACTGATATTTTGGCTGTTGAGTCTAATACTGATAATAAGATTATTATTGAGAATCAGTTGGAAGCTACTGACCATGACCATTTAGGTAAGGTTATTACTTATGCTTCGGGGCATGATGCTAAAACTATTATTTGGATTGTTAAGGAGGCTCGTGAGGAGCATCGTCAAGCTGTTGATTGGTTAAATGACCATACTGATAATGAAATTAATATATTTTTGTGTAAAATTGAGTTGTGGAAGATTGGGAATTCAGAAATTGCTCCTAAGTTTCAAATTGTATCCAGTCCAAATAATTGGACAAAAACTATTAAAATAGATGGTGGAGTTGATTTATCTTCAACTAAAATGTTGCAATATCAATATTGGGTTAAATTAAGTGAAGAAATAGATAATAATTATCCTAAATTTAATTCCAGAAAACCTCAAGGTCAACATTGGTATGATTTGGCTATTGGAACCAGTTTAGCTTTTATATCTTTAACAATTAATACTCAAAAGAATGAGATTAAGTCTAATATTACAATTAGTGATAATAAAAGTTTATTTGATTATTTATATGATGATAAAGATAAAATTGAAGATATTGTTGGTGAGGAATTAACTTGGAGAAGATTGGATAATAGAAAATCTTCAATTATTGAAATTAGCATTGATTTTAATATAAATAATGAAGATGAGTGGCATACTGCAATTAAATGGCACTTAGATATGGCTTCTAAGTTATATGATGCTTTTGCAGATAGAATTAAGCAATTTAATTCTTAATATTTTTTCTTTCTTTTTTTACCTTTTTATATTAATATTGCTCTTAGAAGGTTATTATCAAAAACAAGGTTATATTGTACGAAAAATAACTTACTAACTTATATACTTCTTTTAACAATAATTTAAACATGAATACTATTAACAATGAAAAAATAAAAACATATGGTGAATTAGATATTGATGAAATGGAGTTGCTTGATATCTTTAGGGTGATGAAGCTTAGTTACGATCAAGCGAGGTTCGAACTATATTCTTATAGACTCAATGATTTAATCGAAAAATACGATAATATCGTCGAGATGCGAAGAGATGCACAGACATTATTCTTTGAAATATTAGAACAAATTGATAAAGATGGCCTATAGATGTCAGTTATGAAAAGTTTGGCCGGAACAGGCAGGTAGAAGAAGATTACATTAATGAAGAACTATCTGTAATTCAGGAATACAAAGTGGGATTTGATGAGACCTTGGCTTTAATATATGATGGAACAGCTGAGAAGATATTAATTGAAGAAGAATGTAAGTGGTAATTATAATTTTTACTAATCAAATGCTCTCTCCAAATATATTAATAATACTAAATTAATAATGTTATTATAATTAATTACAACTCAAAAAAACTTGCCAATTTTTGTGTAGTTTTTCTTGTTTTTTTGAGTGTAAACATGCAGGTTTTACTATGACTACTTATATTAAACATCCATTAATAAAAAAAGATTCAATCGAGTCAAGACTATATCAGCAGGTCTTGGCGGGGGATGTTTTGAAAAAGGGAAATACTATGGTTGTTGCACCAACTGCACTTGGTAAAACTATTGTGGCAATTTTGGTTGCAGCAGATAGATTACAAAAGGTAAAAAACTCTAAAATTCTTATTCTATCTCCTTCAAAACCACTGGCTATCCAGCATGAAGCCAGCTTTAAGGAGTTTTTAACCCTTCCTTGTTCATCCATTACAGGAGCTGTTAAAACTGATGAACGTGTTAAAAGATGGGAGGAGTCCAGAATAATTTCAGCAACGCCACAAACTGTCGAATCTGATTTATTGAATGGCAGGTATGATTTAAGTAGTGTTTCATTAATTGTTTTTGATGAATGCCATCATGCTGTAGGTGCATATGCCTATGTTTATCTGGCTTCAAGATATGTAAAAGAATCCAATTATAATTTAATTCTAGGTTTAACTGCTTCTCCGGGTTCTGATAAATCTAAAATTAAGGAAGTATGTGAAAACCTCTATATTCAAAATGTTGTTGTTAAAACGGAAAATGACCGTGATGTAAAACCATATTTCAATCCTGTCGAAATTGATTGGGTCAGAGTAAAAATGAGTCCTGAACTTGAAAAGATTAATGATGCCCTGGAAAAAGCTCTTAAAATAAGATTGAAAACTCTAAAAAATATGGGGATTATAAAAACAATTTCTGTTACTAAAGTGGATATTTTAAAAACGAGAGGCCGTATTCAGGGCGAAATTGCACGCTCATCTGCTCCTAAAAAGGAGTTGTTTCAGGCAATTTCTATTTTAAGTGCAGTTATTAATATTCAGCATGCCCAGGAACTTGTTGAAACTCAGGGTGTCCATCCATTCAATAAATATATTGTAAGGCTGCGAAAAAAGAAAACTAAGGCCTCTAAGTCATTAATGAATGATCCTAATTTTTCACGTGCTGTAAGACTGGCACATAATGCAGAAAAAAACGGTTGGGAACATCCTAAACTTAGAACATTAGCTGAACTGTTAAAAAAAGAATTGGGAACTGGAGATGGCCAAACTACTCTTCAGACTACAAGATATGGGGATAAAAAAGATAAAAAATCTTCAAAAATTATTGTTTTCACTCAATTCAGGGATACTCTTGAAATGATTCATGAAAAACTTGAAAGTGAAGGAATTAAATCTGCAAAATTCTTCGGTCAGGGAACTAAAGATGGTGAAAAAGGTTTGACTCAAAAGGAACAGAAAGAAATCATCAAGGCATTTAGAATGGGTGAATATGATGTTTTAATCTCAACCAGCGTTGCAGAAGAAGGTATTGATATTCCTGCAGTTGATTTGGTGGTATTATATGAACCTGTTCCGTCTGAAGTTCGTATGATTCAGCGTCGTGGAAGAACTGGCCGTAAAAGAACTGGTCGTGTTAAGGTTTTAATTACCAATGGAACGCGGGATGAAGGTTATTACTGGTCTTCTATCAGAAAAGAAGATAATATGAAAAATCAGTTAATTAATCCTGATGTTTTAAAAGAGCTTAATGAGTCTGCAGTCGCAAGAATGGATAATGAAAAGAAAGTTAAAGTTATTGATGGGCCAAAAAAGGAAAAATTGCCTGTTGTTTATGCAGATTCCCGTGAGGGAAATTCCAAAGTTATCCGTTATTTATCTCAGATGGAAATGGATGTTAAAATACAGTCAATGACTGTTGCGGATTATCAGGTCAGTGATGAAGTTGCTATTGAAAGAAAAACCGCAAAGGATTTTGTAAGTTCAATGATTGATAAGCGTTTATTTAAACAGGCTAGGGCATTATCTGAAGAGTTTAAACGTCCGTTAATGATTCTTGAAGGTGATGATTTGTACTCTGGCATGGTCAATCCTAATGCAATTAGAGGAACCATTGCATCTATTGCTCTTGATTTTGGTATCAGTATAATTCCAACAAGAGATGCTCAGGATACTGCTGCAATGATAAAAAGAATTGCAATTAGGGAACAGACTGGTGAAAAATCCAACATTCAAATCCGTACTGATAAAAAACCTGTTAGTTTATGGGAACAGCAGCTTTTTATTGTCGAATCATTACCTACTATAGGTCCCGTTAATGCTAAGAATTTATTAGAGCACTTCGGGTCAGTGGAAAAGGTTTTCAATGCCTCTGAAAGTGAACTTATGGAAGTTGAAGGGATAGGTAAAATTACAGCTCATAATATTAGAAAAGTAGTTGAATCCGAATATTTGTATTTCAAAAAAGAGATAACAGAGAAAAAACTTCTTTAATATTTTTTTTAAGTTAATTGAATATTTCCGTAAATTATAATTGAATTAAATCTGTTTTTAGTAATATTTAATTAGTATTAATTATATACAATTATGGTGAATAATATGTTTTACTTAATTGATGGTAGGAATATTATTTATATAAATTTTACTGGAGATAAATTATGAAATATAGATATTTATCGATTATTTTATTAATTTTGATATTTTCTCTCGGAGCTGTAAGTGCACAGGATAATACAACTGATGTTATCTCTGCAGGCAGTGACGATGTTATATCTATAGAGGAAGCTCCTATTTTACAGGATAACAGTTCCTCTTCAGATGAAATTCACATCAATGATGCTAATTTTTATCAGTACTTTGATGAGAGTGGTACTATGAACGATAATGTCTCTGCTGATTCAACTATTTTTATCGGTGAGATTACAAAGAAAAATTTATATATTAATAAGCCGGTGGATATTGTTCCCGATGACACTTCAAAAATTACAGATTCTACTGTTATTTTTTCTTCAGGAAGTGACGGGTCCTGTATTAAAGGCTTAACTTTTAATAATAATATAGTTGGTGCTATCGTTGTAGATGGTGCCCAAGATATTGCAGTTATAGAAAACATTATTAATATTGTATCTGATACTAACGTAACGGACCTTGCAATTTTTGCTCTAAATGCTAATGGTCTTAATGTAACAGCTAACAATATTTCATACGATGGAAAATCTGATGGTGAAAGCTTTGTTGCTGCTATGTCCATTGCAGAAGCTGAAAATGCAGTAATTGAAGATAATATATTCGATATAAGTATTCCTTCTAATATTATTGATTGGGTGGAAATTCCACCGGGATCCTGGAATTATGTAGCCAATCCTAGAAGTGCTGGAATATTGGTTGCCAATTCTAACGGTCTTTCATTTAAAAGAAATGAAGTTTATCTCAATGCTACTGATGTATTTGGTAGTGATGACACAATATATGTAGTTGATATTATAGATTCTGATGAGGTTCAATTTGATGAAAATAAAATTTGGGCTTTAGGTCATAACTATATTTACGGCTTAGTAATTAGCGGTGAATATTTTGATGTAATTGGAAATTCTTTTACAATAGATTCTGATACAAATTATGCTAACGGTATTGATATTGAAGGCGGATCAATTGGTGTTGTAGAAGATAATAATTTATATATTACATCTCCTAATGTTGCTTATCCAGTTTATTCTGCAATGAATTGGGGTACAATGGAATCTCCAGATGTTGATTATCTTTATAATGTTATCATAGCTGATTCCGATGTTGTCTATGGTATGAGCTTAACTGGAACCGATTCAATTATTTCTGGAAACACCATTTCAATTTATGGTAATTATACAATGGGTATCTATTCATTTATGATGGAGGATTTAGCCATAATTCACAACAATGAAATTAATGTTTACGGTTTAAAAAACGATACTAAAAGTACTGCAGACATGATTCCTGCACAGACCGTTGGTATTTTAGCAACATCTGAAAGTCATATTCATAATAATATAATTGGGTCTGATGGAAATTACACTATTGTTTCCACTTCATCTGATAGTGAAATCAAAAATAACTACCTGATTGCCAGTGAATTGGTAGGTGATGAAAGTGTTGATGATAAGTCAGATGAAGCAATCGTTGAAAATAACATTCCTAATGGTGAAGATGATTACAATTTAACCAATGATACTTTCTTCTTATTCTTTGATGAGTATGGATTTTTAAGAGAGGGTATAACTGGTAACTTGACCTTTATTGGCGAGTTCTCTAATCTGGTTAAGGAAATCATTATTGTTGAACCAGTTAATCTGTTAGGTGATGAAGCAACTTTAAATAATATGGGAATTGAAATTTTGCATAATGATGTTACTGTTGAGGATTTCACGTTCATCACTGACAGTTTAAATGAAGTAATTTTAATTGAAAATGCAGACAATGTTTCAATTCGTTGGGTTGATTTTGTAGTTGATGGTTTAGCTGACAGTAATAATACTGTTATTCATGTTGTCGATTCTAATGATGTTAAAATTGATTTAAATCAGATTGAGTTTACTGTTGTAACCAATGGTACTTATAGAAATAATGCTATTCTTGGTGAAGGATCTGAAAATTTAGTTATTTCAAATAATAACATTTATACCAATTTGCCTTCCCGTTCTGTTGATTGGGGTACTGGAGTAGTTTATTCTGAAGGTGTCTGCTTGGATAACTGTGATTATGCACTATTAGATAATAACACTGTTAGTGTTACGTCCAATGATAAAATAGGTGATTATGATACTATTTATGCAGTACATATTACTGGTGATAATGCTTCTGTTATTCATGGCAGAATTGGTGCTATCTACGCTCCATATGGATATGCTCTTGTTATTTCTGGTAAAAACTATTTAATTCATGACAACTATCTTGTTGCTGGTGATAATGGTTCTTACGCATGTGGTATTGATGTTGAAAGTAATTCTGATGGATTTATTAAGAATAATGAAATTTTTGTGATGGGTGAGTCTGCTTATGCTATTTACACTGCTGATTGGGCTGGAGATGTTAAAGCCAACATTACAGGCAATAGATTTGAGGCATATGGTACTAACGTATTCGGTATGTCTTTAACCGGTAGTGAAGTTATAGTTGATAATAATGCTATTTTTGCAATTGGTAACTTCACAACAGGTATTGCTTCTGCAGCAGACATGATTTTCATTACTAACAACACAATAAGTGCTAATGGAACAAATGTGGGCACTCCTACAGGCTATGATTCAATGGGAATTGAAACCATGGGTATACACATTGTTGATGGTTATGCTTTAGTAAAAGATAATGCAATTTTTGCTAATAGCAAATATGCCGTTTCTGTTCAAGGAATAGGTGCTGTAACTGATAATGAAATTTATGCTGATATGTTAACCGGTGACTTTGCAGTGGATTATGCTCAAGATTCTGGTGTTCTAGTAGTCAATAACACTCCTGCAATGGAATTAACATACAAATTAACAAATGATACTTTCTTCATATACTTCGATGAAAATGGAAAAATAAGAGAACAAATTGATGCTGATAATTTAACATTCATTGGTCCATTCTCTAATTTGGTTGAAACTATTCAAATTGCAAAACCTGTTAAATTGTTAAGTGATAATGCAACTTTAATTGATATTCCAATACATGTTGTCAGTGGTAATGTAACTGTTGATGGATTTAATTTCATTAATAATCAATCAGTTACTATTTTAGTTCAAGACTCTGATAATATTGAAATTGTGAATAATACTTTTGATGTTACAGGTAATCCTGATTCTAGTAATGTAGTTATTGTTGTTGTTGGATCTGATGACGGATTTATTTATAATAATGCTATTAATTTTAAAGCTGAAACTAATGAAACATTTGCAAATAGGGTTATTCATGCTGTGGATTCTGATAATTTATTCATTGCAGAAAATACTATTAATGCTTCATTACCTGCTCGTTCAATTAACTGGACTAGTGGAGAAGTTTATTCTGAAGGAGTATATTTGGATGGTTGTAATGATGCAACTTTAACTGATAATACTATTGTTGTTAGATCTAATGGCAATATTGATGAGTATGATACTATTTATGCAGTGCACATTACTGGCGATGATGCAACAGTTTACAATAATACCATTGGTGTTGTTGAAGCGCCTTACGGATATGCTCTCGTTATTTCCGGTGAAGATTTCGATATTAGTAATAATTTTATTGGTGTTGCTCAAAATGGAACTTACGCATGTGGTATTGATGTTGAAAGTAATTCAAATGGTATAATTGATAGTAATTTCATTGTTGCATATGGCGAGTCCGCTTACGGCATCTATACTGCTGATTGGGCTGGTGATGTTAAAACCGATATTACAAACAACGAGATTTTTACAAATGGTACTAATGTATTCGGTATGTCTTTAAGCGGTAGTGAAGCTACTGTTAAGAATAATACTGTTTATGCGGATGGTAACTTCACAACAGGAATTGCTTCTACAGTAGACATGATTTTCATTACTGAGAATGGAATAACTGCTAATGGAACAAACAACGGTACTCCTACAAGTTATGACACAATGGGAATTGAAACTGTTGGTGTGCACATTGTAGATGGTGATGCTTTAGTTAAAAACAATAATATTACTACTTCTGGCGAATATACAGTTTCCGTTGAAGGAACCGGTGCTGTAACAGACAATTATTTAGTTGCAAAAGAATATACTGGTGACGCAAGTGTTGACAGTATTCCTGAAGATACTCTTGTTGCCAATAACACTCCTGCAATGCAAAGAGTTATTGTCACTGCTGATGATGTTGTAATGTATTATAAAAATGGTACCAGATATGTCATTGTATTAACTGACCAAAATGGTAAAGCTTTACCTAATGAAACTGTTACCATTACATTAAATGGTGTATCATATAACAGAAAAACTGATGCAAACGGTACTGCTTCAATTGCTATTAATTTGATTCCTGGCAATTACACTGCATCAGTTTTATATGTCGGTAAAGATAATTTCACTAATACAAGTAGCGAAAACAATATCACTGTTTTAACTACAATACTCGGTGATGATCTCGTTAAAGTATTCAGAAATGGAACTCAATATTATGCTACTTTCCTTGACGGTCAAGGAAATCCATTGGCACATGGTACTAATGTAACATTTAATATTAATGGTGTATTCTACACTCGTCAAGTAAATGGCAGTGAAGGAAAAGCTAAATTAAATATTAACTTGAACCAGGGAGAATATATTATTACTGCATATAATCCTGTAAATGGTGAAATGCATTCTAATAACATTACTGTTTT
>NZ_JAZRJY010000102.1:0-24836 GCF_045646045.1 Methanobrevibacter sp.
ATAGAAATATCACAATTATTCTCACA
This sequence comes from Methanobrevibacter sp., assembly GCF_045646045.1. Taxonomy (GTDB): domain Archaea; phylum Methanobacteriota; class Methanobacteria; order Methanobacteriales; family Methanobacteriaceae; genus Methanocatella. The sequence continues at coordinate 27 of NZ_JAZRJY010000102.1, forward strand.
AATTAACCAAATTGAACCAGATTTAGAACTTGACATACATCACATCCTTAAAAAAATGATTAAAGAACATTTCAAGGACGAAGAAAACAAATGTAGGGAGCTGTTAACCATGATATCCAAATCAATATTTAAAAAAAAATCTCGATGGACTAACATACAAAGAAAAAACAGAAATACGAATGAATGACTTAAACCAACAAATAGAACAAAAAGCAAAGTATTATATACTTATCCTGAAATAATATTTAATAAGAAATTTTTCTTTTGTAAATGGAATTTTTTATAATTTATAAAAATTTTTCTTTTGTACAATGGATTTTTTTAACATTAAATATAAGTGAGTTGGTATTGATGGAAAAAAAATTAATCAAACGTGATGCTTACGTTAATCAATTAAAAGAATATGTTAACTCTGATTTTGTTAAGGTATACATTGGGATTAGAAGATCCGGCAAAACCAGTTTAATGTACAACATTATCGATGAACTTAAGTTAAATGGCGTGAAAGACGAGAATATAATATTCATTTCTTTAGAATCAAGAGAATATAACCACATTTATGAATCAGAACAATTGGATGAAATTGTTTATGATAAAATAGAAAACATTAAAGGAAAGATATATTTATTTTTTGATGAAATCCAACAAGTAAACGGATGGGAAAAATCCATTAACAGCTACAGAGTTTCAATTGACTGCGACATATACATCACAGGTTCAAATTCAAAATTATTGTCAGGTGAGCTGGCAACACTCCTTACTGGAAGATATCTCACAATCAATGTCTATCCATTTTCATTTAAAGAGTTCCTGCAATATAAAAACGAAATCGATGAAATTGAACTAACAGATGATTCAATCAATGAACTGTATGGTGAATACTTTAACTTTGGAGGTATGCCAGGTATTTTATCATTAGGCAGTGAAGAATTTAAAAAAATGGCTCTAAAAGACATTTTTAACTCAATATTATTTGAAGATGTAGTTTCTCGCTTTAAAATTAATAATATCGATTTGCTGCAACGATTTACCAGATACATGATTAGCAGCACAGGCGAAATATTTTCATCCAAAAGCATAAAGAACTATTTAAAAAGCAATAATATCTATACCTCCCAAGACACATTGCTTAAATATAATGAATATTTAAAGCAATCATTTCTCATTTCAAAATGCAAATGCTTCGAACTGAAAGGAAGAAAAGAAATGAAAATTCTTGGAAAATATTACTTAACAGATCATGGATTTCACCATTCATTAATCGAAGACAATATATTGAAAGTAACTAAAATCCTAGAAAACATTGTTTATGTAGAGCTGCTAAGAAGAGGATATAAAGTAAACGTCGGTAGAAATAAGGACAATAGTGAAGTGGATTTTGTATGTGAAAAATCAGGAAAATACAAATATATTCAAGTCTCCTATAGACTGACAAATGAAGAAACATTAAATCGTGAAATTACCCCATTATTAAGAATACCAGACAAATACGAATCAATCTTAATAACAAGCGAAAAACATGATTTTTCAAAAGAGGGAGTTAAACATTTAAACATAATCGATTTTTTATGTGGAGACAAATTATAGAAAGTTGAACTATAAAAAAAGAATAATTAGTCAAATTAATGACTAATTGGTTTTTTGACGTTTATAACCTACGACCAGACAAATCAAGCACAAAATAATTAAAACAATACCTAATGCAACATTATCCTTAATTGTTTTAACAACATCATTTAGTTCGTAGGCATTTTTACTTGTGGATGAATCAGTTCCTCCAGAATTAGACTCACCAGCACTTGAACTAGAAGCAGCACTGGAATCTGATGATTCCGTTGACTTGGATTCACCAATTGCAGCATCAGAACCCGTTACGGACGGACCTGATGATGTCTGATTTGTAGCCTGTGATCTTCCGCCATAGGACTGAACATTATTTTCGCCCCCTTCAGTATTGGAATTCACATAAGCAACAAGCAATTCCCTAAGGTTCAATCCGGAATTTTGCGTACTGTTTCCATTGGCCGGATTAATAGGCTTATTTGACTGCTGATTATTGGAAGGAGTCCTTGGATGATAATTATAATCCTCCACATAACCGTTGTCTCCATCAGGAGTGTCCGGAAGCTCAACATATTCAGTTTTGTCCTCACTTGAAGAATTGGTTTCAGTTGAATTATCTACAGTGTTTTGTGAATCACCGGGTAAAATCATTCCTTCAGGAATATCTCTAGGTTTAGGATTGACTGATGGTGAATCGCCTCCACCAGTGCTATTTCCCTGTTGAGGACTGACTGATGACGAATTTCCTCCTGTGTTACTTCCATTAGAAGGAATATTGCTTGATGAATTTCCTTCACCAGCATCCGGAATGGAAGGACCCACAGGACCGGCAGGGACATCACTATCTTCATCCTCCTGATAATTTGCAGCCGCACCTCCGTTTGTATGGTGGCGAATTGTATCGTTTCTTATAAGAGGATTGAAGTTTGGAATATCAAAAATTCTTTTGCCGGCAATTCCTGATGCATCAATGATATTTGAAAGATTCCTGTCATTTTCTACTGCAGTATAGTTGAAAACATAACCGCTGTCAATGTCATTTGCCCTTTGGGCATTATAATCAAATTCATTGAAAACCAAATTATTGTAAGACATTTCACTTTCATGAACTCCATCACCCTTTTTATACCCATTATGACCATCTTCAATATCATCCTGATATGAAATTAAAGTATTATGAGTTATAGTGGAGTTTACAGCACTTTCAAGATAAACTGAATAGAATCCGTCACTCAAAACGGTATTGTTAATAATGTCAAAACTATGGTCGCCAGGTGAAGATTGGGAATAACTTATTCCATATATATTGGTGTTTTCATCAACATCCCCAGTACTGTGAACTTCAATCAGATTATTCATGATAATGTCATTTGAGTCCTGTCCTTCAATACCTGCAACCAAAGCCCAACTGTCTTCACCAGCAAGACCAGTAATATTAATTCTATTGTACATAATATAGAGTGCAGTATTTCCACCGGAATTTGATGAATATATTCCGATATTCGGACCATTAGATACACTGCACAAATCATTGTAAACAATTGTTACATTACTTAAGGGTCCGGTTAGCTGAATTGGATAAGCAGCACCTGCAGAAAGTCTTCCCCCAGTTGTATTAATGGAAATATCATTATTAGCTACGGTTAAATTGGCCAGAGAATAAATATCCAATCCATACAGGTAATTGTCAACACCACGATATGTGAAAAAGTCCGTCATTTCAAATGAATTGTTTAAAATAAACGCATTATTGCTTCCCCACATGAAGAAACAGTCCAGTGTTGGAAAACCGAATGACCTGCCGATTGCATCACAGGTAACGTCATTGCCTATGAAAAGCAAATCATCACAGTAAATTGCACTGACAGCTAAAGAATAATCGGAATCTGATGCAACTCTGCCCGTATTAAAATTAATGCCTCTTAAAACCAGTTTGGTGTTGATTGTATTGTTGTAAACAATTGCATTTCTGGAATAATCCATTCTTAAAGCATAATTATAGACATCCGCATTATAATTTTGACCTGTGAAATTGATTGTTGAATTGAATATTGTCAGATTGTCAACAGGATGCCTGGAAGTCCCTGATGAGTAGATTCCATAAGCTGTAGTATCTTCCAAAGCAATGCAGTCGATATTGATATTATTTAAAGCCACATTATCTGCCCTGACTAAAATCGCTGCAAATTCATTATCATAAAATGAATCATTTAAAACAAAGGACAGGTTAGACAAAACAACGTCACTTCCAGCCACATCCAAAACAGTGTTGATGAAAAGACTATTTTTACCGTCAATAGTCACGTTTCTTTGGGAAATCGTCAGAACCCCCAAATTATTAAATTCGCCGCTGAACGTCAAATTACAATTTGAATAATTGGAAGCCAGAACACCATTAGGGAAGTATTTATTAATATTTTCCAATGTGACATTGAAATCATCTTCAAAATACAGATCAGGAATATCAGGCTCTTCAGCATTTTCACCGTCACTAATAACCGCCGAATTACCTGCATCATCTGCCGCAGATACATTAGCAATCATCAAGACCAATATGAATAAACCCAATAACAACTTTTTAATATTTTCACCTCCCTTTACGATTGATAATAACACTAGTACCAATGAAAAAGGTAAAAGATATTTTAATGTATGTAAAAAATTGTTTATAAAATTAATGCCTATCAATGATACAAAAATATCCAAAAATCCATCTAAGATTAAACTTTTCCTGCAGTGATTTTAAAAAAAAAGACCACATATTAATGCAATTCAAACAAATCAATTTCATCAAATAATTTAAACCCTTTATCCAATGATAAAACCGCATTAATATTTAAATAGTTTGAAATAATTATGCTGGAACAGTCCACAAAGCTTACCCTGAAAGCATTCTTATTATATTTTTGAAATATGTTGAATACCTTTTCATTGTAATCTTCAATATCATATTCATTGACAATGATGAAATTATCATTCAAATAGAAATATGCTGTTTCAACCAATTGCATATTTTTTGTTTTTTTCATTAAAACCATAATTATTTCCGTTAATATAGCATTGGTAATGTAACATTCATTTTCATCAATCAGATATGCATACTTTTTTGTTAATTCATGATTAGAATCATTTTTCCGAAACAATGAAATGATAAATGACGTGTCAACGAATATTTTCATCATCCATACACTTCCTTGTCAATGTCCCATTCTTCGCCGTCATCTTCAATCATTCCAATGATGTCATCAGTAGTGATTTTTTCCCTATGAAATTTTGATATTCCATCAGCAGACAAACCTCTGCTTATATAATCGTTGACCAATTCATTAATTCCCTGTTTTTTTACATCACTCATTAAAGCAAGTTTGTCCAACAAATCATCTTCAATAACTATTAATTCCATTTTATTACCTTTTAAAATATTCTGTTTATTGCGTTCAACCGCATCAAACAAGAATTGATGTATTATTTCAGTTTGTGTGGTTTCATTTTCAAAAGCTATTCTTTTCAATTCCTTCAGTAGATCCGTATCAAAATTAAAGCTAGTTTTTTTCGTGTTGCCATTCATAGAATTAATTTTAACACCACCTTTTAATTAGCATTATATTGTAAATAGTATAAATATGTAAGGTTATATTCATTTACCTACAACAATATAAATACATATTTATTAACCAAAAACCAAACATTAATACATAATTAAATTTATAGGAATTTATTAAAATGTCAAGTAAAAAAAGATTATTCGGAACATTTGGAGTTAGAAGAACTGCAAACGATGTATTAACCCCTGAATTTGCATCAAGACTGGCCGCATGTTATGGAACTCAAATTCAAGGAACCGTTGCAGTTGGTGGAGATACAAGAACAACAAGTCCTATGTTAATGGAAGCTGTAAAGGCAGGTCTCTTATCATCAGGATGTGATGTTGTGGATTTAGGAATACTTCCTACACCAGGAGTTCAATACGCTGTTCGCAAATACTACGATGGTGGAGTAATGATTACTGCTTCACATAACCCTCCAAAATACAATGGAATTAAATTTTTGGACGAAAATGGTATTGGAATTCCCGATGAAATGGATTTAGCTATTGAAGAATTATACTTTGACAGCGAACCGAAAAGAGCAGAATGGTTTGAAATTGGTCAGGTTTACCATAATGACAAAGTTATTGATGAATACATTGATGAAGCAATCTCAAAAGTTGATGCTGATGCAATCAGAGAAGCTAAGTTAAAAGTCGTTCTTGATTGCGGATCCGGTGCCGGTGCCTACACTGCACCATACTTAATCCGTAAATTAGGCTGTGAAGTGACCACCCTCAACTGTCAGGCAGACGGAGCATTTCCAGGACGTGACCCTGAGCCAATTGAAGAAAATCTCCAGGAACTGATTGGCGTTGTAAAAGAATTAGGTGCAGATATAGGTATTGCACATGACGGAGATGCTGACAGGACCATCTGTATTGATGAGAAAGGAAACTTCGTTTTAGGAGATAAAACATTCACTCTTGTTGAAAAACAAATGCTTAAGGAAAATGACGGAGGAATCATTGTTACTACCGTTGCGACTTCACAGGCAATTTATGACATAGCTGAAGAATACAACGGCGAAGTGATAGCTACAGCAGTTGGAGATTTACTTGTAGCACGTGAACTTCATGAAAAAGACGGACTCTTTGGTGGAGAAGAAAACGGCGGTTTAATTTTCCCTGATTTTGTCTATGGAAGAGATGCCGTTATGACTGTTGCTAAAATCTTAGAAACCTTGGCTTTAGAGAAAAAACCATTATCAGAATTGGTGGCAGAGCTTCCTGTTTATTATGCAAGCAAAACCAAAACCGAATGTGCTGACGATTTAAAACAAGAAGTTATGGACAAAATCGCTGAAGAAATCAAAACCACAACCGATTTCAAGCTGGATTTAACCGATGGTGTTAAAATCTTAAAAGAAGATGGCTGGGTTATTATCAGACCTTCAGGTACCGAACCGATTTTCAGATGCTTTGCTGAATGTGACACACAGGAAAAAGCAGACGAAATGACTGAATGGGGTCTCAGCTTAATTAAAAAATACAAAGGCTAAAAATTGAAGTAACATTACTTCAATAATTTTACTTTTTTTAATATTAACAAAAAACATTTAAAAAAAAAAACTATTTTTAAACACCAAAACAATGAAAAAATTTACTTCTAAAGATAACATCATCAGAAGTTTTCCAAACATTCCTCTTTCAGGAAAAATGCATCTTCATTATCGGGATTTCTAAGCAGCACCTTATTGAAACTATCAACAGCCTCTTCAAATTTACCCAGTTCCATCAGTACAACACCCTTATTCAGCAAAAAGTCAATATTATTTTTTTCTAAAGAAATAGCTGTATTAAAACATTCCAAAGCTTCATCGAGTTTACCCAAATCAATGTAGGCATTACCCATCCTGTTAATAGCATCGGCATCCATTTCAGAATCATCCAAACAAACCTCAACCGCCCTGTCGAAAGATTCAATCGCCTCTTCCAGACGGCCCATATCAGTTAAAAGGTTTCCTCTGGAATTCCAAACTTCAGGATTTTCACTGTCAATGACTATGAGCTTGTCATAGACTTTTAATGCCTTATCATACTCACCTAAAACCTCCAGAATGAATCCTCTCCAGTATAACACAATAGGACTGCTTGGAGAATAATTATAAGCAATGGTACTTGATTTCAATGCACCATCCAAATCACCTGCATTCAAAAGGGCAATAGCCTTGTTGTTTAAGATATATACATTATCCGGCTCGATTTCCAATGCCTTGTCATAGCAATCAATAGCTTCATCAAACTTGCCCAGTCTTGAAAGGTTGTCCCCCTGCTTATTCAAAAGATAAACATCATGGGGATCAATTCTTAAGGCAGCATCATAGCACATTGTGGATTTGTCAAATTTACCGCTGTCAAAAAGAATGTCTGCACGTTTTGTTATCATTGACTTTTCATCGATTTTATCTCCTTTCCAGTCATCGATGTCCAATTTCTCAAAATAAATAATCTGGAATTTGTCGGAATTGTCGACTCTGCCACCATACATCTTTTTAAATTCCTTTAACATTTCTTTAGAGTCTTTAAATCCTTCTTCACGGGCAACATCATCATTGTCTACGATATCCTCAAAAGCAATGTCTTCAACATCAGTGACAATGGCTTCAAAAATCTTCATCTTTTCTTTTGAAACGAGATTCCAGTAACAGTATAATCTGTCACCTTTTTTTAAAGGAGTTTTCCAAAGCTTACGAATTGTTCTTCTTTTTTTACCTGTTATAACATCAATATCATTACTAGAAAATGATAAAATCGGCATTTTGGACCTCCCTTAAATTTTATTCAATTACCTGTTCTCCAAATTCTCCAGTTTTAACTTTAACAACGCCATCAAATAACGGCCTGATTTCCTTAGCTAATTTAATCAAATCATGCGGATTTGGAACTTCCACTTCTTCCAAAGCAGGATCAAGAACGTTCTTATTTCTGAACTGCTGAATCGTATAGATATCTCCTTCAACATCACTTACAAGATTATGGATATCCTTTTTGGTGTGCAATGTTGGAACGTAAGTTGTTCTGACTTCCAGACGAACATTAGGATCTTCATTTAAAAGTTTCATTGATTTTTTAACCTGTGAACCGACTTTGGCTCCAGTAATTTTTCTGTATTTTTCAAAAGGCGCCTTAACATCCAAAGATACGAAATCCAATATTTCCAGTTCCAATAGCTTTTCGATTTTTTCCGGATAAATTCCACTTGTATCTAGCTTTGTTTTAAGGCCAATGCTTTTAATGTATGTGAAAAGCTCAATCAATGCATCAAGCTGCATCAACGGTTCACCACCAGATATTACAACAGCATCAATAAAATCAGCAGCATGGTCAATGTCCTTTTTAACTTCTTCGAAAGTCTTTTGAGTATCATCTTCCAGCAGTTCCACATTGTGACAATATCTGCATGCCAAAGGACATTTGGACATGAAAATAACCAGAGACATATTTCCATGGAATTCCACCGAGGATATTAAGGTTCCGCCAACATACATCAGTCCACTACCTCATGAACAATTTCAATGAATTTTTTATTCTCTTCCATTGTACATATACTGATTCTTATCCAGTATTCATCCAAACCTTTAAATGAGGTACAGTCACGAACGATAATTCCTCTTTTCATAAATTCACGGGCAATTTCGGCTGCAGTGTAACCTGTATCCTTTACACCAATTAATATGAAATTGGATTTTGAAGGGAAAACATTAAGAGAATCTATTTTAGAAAGCTCATCAATGAGATAGTCCCTGCTTTCTATTCCATCCCTTATTGACCTTTCAATATGATCCTTGTCCTTAAAGGTATTTACTGCCGCAACATAGGACAGTCTTGTCAGGGAAAATACTGGCTTTATCCTGTGCATGTATTCAATGATTTCCTCACATGAAAGGCCGTATCCTATCCTCATTCCTGCAAGACCCAAAACCTTGGACATCGTTCTTATAATGAAAATATTGTCATATTCATCGATTAAATCCTTATTTGTAACTTCAGAGTATTCAAAGTAAGCCTCGTCAATAACAATTAAGATTTCCGGATTGTCACCAGCGATTTTAATCAAGTCATTTCTGTCAATTAATGTGCCTGTAGGATTGTTCGGACTGCACAGGAATATCATTTTGGTTTTAGGAGTTATCTTGTCATAAATAGATTCAACATCCAAAGCATTTTTATCTAAATCCCATCTGGCATAAACCGGTTTTGCGCCATACTGTTTCAATAAATATTCATAATACATATATGACGGCAAAGGTACGATAAACTCGTCATAGGGATTTATGAACGTCTTTGCCAAAACATCAATGATTTCATCAGCACCATCTCCGCCGATTATAACCTGAGAATCCTTAACTCCAGAATACTGGGCTGCAAGATGAACTACTTCCTTAAGCTGAGATTCAGGATACCTGTTCATGGAATCCAATTCATTTTTAATGGCTTCAATTGCCTTTGGAGAAGGACCCCATGGATTTTCATTGGATCCCAACTTAATAATGTCCTCTTTTTTCAAACCGAATTCTTCAGCTATTTCATCCTGTGACCTTCCGGGAACATATGAGTCCATATCACTAACAATCTGTCTTGGTTTCATGATTTAATCTTCCTTATACTGTTTGGAAAGTTTTACATAATTATCCGCATTAACTTGAATGTGCTTAACCTGTTCAGGAGTTACTTCCTTAATCAGTCTGGCCGGAACACCTAAAATCAGACTATTTTCAGGAAATTCTTTTCCTTCACTTACAACAGCACCGGCACCGACAATTGAATTCCTGCCTATTTTGGCCCCGTTTAAAACCGTCGCATTCATTCCAATCAAAACATTGTCTTCCAGTGTGCACCCATGAATAACTGCTCCATGACCTACAGAAACATTATCCTTAATGACAACAGGGAAGTCTTTGGAACAATGAACAACACAATTGTCCTGGACATTAGAATTGTTTCCTATTTTAATGGAGGATACATCACCCCTTACGACGGCACCATGCCAAATAGAAACATTTTCGCCGAGTTCAACATCACCAAGTACTTGAGCACCAGGGCATATTACAATAGAGTCTTTTTTATTTTCCATAATATCACTAGCATAATTTATTCTTTCTTTTCATTAATTTTATCTTGAACAATGTGAGTTTGCTTTAACAATACTCTTGTATCAGAAGGCAAATCTTCATATAATAAAACATTTGAACCGATTGTGGAATTAGATCCAATTTTAACACCCGGAGAAAAACTGGAGTTGATTCCAGTTTTAACTGAGTCCCCGATAATAGCTCCAAGCTTACGTCTTCCACTATCCTCAATTGAATCCTTGATTTTAGTTCTGACATTAGCATTGTCAAAACGCAAATTGGCAAGATTGGTTCCTGCGGCAATATTACAGTTAGAGCCTATTATGGAATCTCCAACATAACTCAAGTGGCTGACATTGGTATTTTCCATAATGATTGAGTTTTTGATTTCAACCGCATTTCCGACATGAACATTATCGCCGAGATAAGTGTTACCACGAATATAACAGTTAGGACCCACATCACAGTCCTTACCTATGTAGACATTACCTTCGATGTAAACTCCTGCTTTAATAACACTGCCTTCACCCAAATAAACTTCACCATGAATATGGGCTCCATTTTCAACCTTACCCTTAATCTGAGTTTTTAAGTTACCGATTAACTCTTCATTAACTTCAATAAGTTCCCATGGCCTTCCAACATCAATCCAATCCTTATCTGTCTTGTGGCCGATGACCTTTTTGCCATCATCTATCTGCAGGGAAACAGAATCGGTAATTTCGTATTCTCCTCTTTCAGATATTCCTGTTTTTTCGATTTTTTCAAAAATATCCTTGTTGAATACATATATTCCAGTATTAACCAGATTACTAGGAGCTTCTTCTTTTTTAGGCTTTTCAATGATGTTTTTAATGTTTCCATTTTCTATTTCAACAACACCAAAAGCGGAAGGGTCCTCCACTTCAGTTAAAACCATTAATGTATCAGGTTTTAATTCATTATATTTTTTAATAATCTCACCGATTATATCATCATCAAGTATAATATCCCCATTCAAAACAATCAGACTATCTTCAATGAAATTTTCACCATATGAAATAGCATTAGCTGTACCTAAGAAATCCTTTTGAGTTTCATAGGTGATATTGACACCAAATTTGGACCCATCACCAAAATACTCTTTTACAATTTCTTCCTTATATCTTACAATTAATAATATATCAGTAATACCGTTGTTTTTTAATGATTCTATATTATATTGAATAATTGGCTTGCCGGCAACAGGCAACATTGTTTTAGGCTTTGTAAGTGTTAATGGCCTCATCCTTGAACCTTCACCAGCACTTAGAATTATTGCTTTCAATTTAATTACCCCATATTAATTAAAAATTATTGTACAATATTATGTTTTTTCTAATATATAATTAATTACATTACAATATTTCAGATTAAAAAAACATTGCTTTATTTTAATTTTATGAACAATAATTTTAGTAGTGTTAATGAGATTAATTATTTTAATAAAAGAATTATTGAAATAAAATACTTTGAATAAACGGGCAATAAAATAAGTCTAAGAGTATCTACATGAAAGTAATTGAAAACAAATAAGTAATTTTAAATATCAGTATTAATACATTTAAAATTATATTGGCAATGCTAATAAAAAAATAAGGAGATAATAAAATGACTATATATGTTTGTTTACACTGTGAATACAGATTTGATTCAGAAAAAGGAGACCCAGCATACAACATTCCTGCTGGAGCAACACCTGCTGACATGCCAGATGACTGGGTATGCCCAGAATGCGCAGCATTAGGTAAAGAAGCATTTATTGCAGAAGAAGAATAAATCTTCTTCTAATTTTTTATTTTTTATTAATTTCTATTTTTTAAAATTGACTTTAAAATAATTTCATCTTCTTCTTCGGGAAGAATATCCTCATAATCAATTTCCATACCCATCATCCTGTAAAATGCATATATTACATCTTTTCCAGACAATATGTTAGGATTATTTTCCCTTTCACGAGCCAACCTAATAGCTTCAGGGTCAGTTATCCATTTACGGCAATTAAATTCTATGGTTTAGTCAATTGTATACCATTCATATTTTAATCATTAATTAATTAAAAAAAAAAGTTAAAAAGATGAAAAGATTCATCTTAAATATTATCCATTATAATCTTTTTACAGATTTCATTGATTTCTTCTGCCCTTTCCTGGGAACGTGATTCCAATGTTATTCTAACATAGTCTTCAGTTCCGGACGGCCTTACTAAAACCCAGCTGTCATCTTCAAAGGTTAATCTGACACCATCAATTGAATTTATTTCACGAACATCATCAAAGGCATCTTTCAATAAATCTTCCATATTGTTCATCACTTCAATTTTTGCCTCTTTTGAACAAGTGATTTTTTCACGGATATTCGGATAGGATGGAATCTCAGCCAATAACTCTGACAATTTACCTTTTTTGGATACCAGTTCAGCCATTCTAAGACCGGACAATATTCCGTCAGGACACATGCAGAAGTCAGGATGCAGCCATGTTCCGGATGGTTCACCACCGAATGCAGCGTTTTTCTCGATGATTACTTCAGCAACATTAACATCCCCAACAGGAGTTCTTAAAACTTCACCGTCAACAGATTCGTCCATACACAATCCTGCATCGACAGTGGTTACTATGTCTCCATCGAATTCCTTTGAAATTAATGCCAAAAGTGAATCGAATGGTGAGATGTTACCATTTTCATCAACAGTTATCATACGATCAGCATCACCGTCATGAGCAATACCCAGGTCTGCCCCAATAGCTACAACGGTTTTCATGAGATTCTGCAAGTTTTCTGCATTAGGTTCCGGGTTTCTTCCAGGGAAAAATCCGTCCGGCTGGGAATTGAGGGTTGTTACCTCACATCCTGCTTTTCTAAATACTAAAGGTGATATTTCACTTCCTGCCCCTGATGCACAGTCAATAACAACTTTTAAGCCTTCTTTGATTTCAACCATGTCAACCAAATCATCAATGTAGCTGCCTTTGATTTCTTCATTGACTGAAATTGAACCTACCTTATCCCAGGTAACTGATTTGTATAATTTATTATTGTAAATGTTTTCTATTTCTGCTTCCTGAGCTGATGTATAAGCCATTCCGTTTTTATTCCAAAGCTTGATTCCATTATATTGTGAAGGGTTGTGGGATGCCGTCAACATAATCCCTGCATCACCGTCAAGCTTTTCTGTTGCATATCCAACCAAAGGAGTCGGAACCATACCGATTTTAACTACATCCACACCGCTTTCAAGAAGACCTGCACAAATGGCCTGATCCAACATTTCATTAGTTGTTCTTGTATCAAAACCGACAATAACTTTTCCTTTATTTCCAAGATAAGTAGCTAATGATTTTCCCACATTTAAAGCAAGCTCACATGTCACTTCAGAACCTATTTTTCCTCTGATTCCTGATGTTCCAAAGAGTTTCGCTGCTGCCATTTGAATCACCTAAGCTCCGAATTTATGTGCATAGTTCATTAAATCCATCATGATGTTCATAACATCAGATCCGCGAATTCTGTTAAGTCCTCCTTTTGCACAGGCAACTTCTGAGAATTCACATACATCATCCACCCTTACTTCAGGACCTCTAATCAATACGGGTACAGGATCTCCTGAATGGTTTAAAACGGATATTGGTGTTGAATGGTCTGCAGTCAGGAAAATATAAACATCTTCAAGTTTTATCAATTCACTCATTACAACTTCATCAACCTTTTCAATGAATTCCTTTTTCTCTTTGATTTGACCATCGTGGCCTGCTTCATCAGCACCGTCAATGTTGATTAGGAAAAAGTCATGATCTGAGTTTTTGACCTGGTCGATGATTGTATCACGAATATTATCCAGATTGGTGTCAATACCACCAGTTACATCTTCCATTTCGATAATGTCCATTCCGGCGAACCTGCCGATTCCCATAATAAGACCTGTTTCTGCAATACATGCGGAGTTGACTTCATATTTTTCATTTAAAGATTCCACTACAGGCACTTCTCCTGCACCACGAGGAATAATAATATTAGCAGGAGGTTCGCCTTCTTCAATCCTTTTTACATTAACCGGATGGTCTTTAACCATTTCATAGGATTTTTTAACCAGTTGGTTTAGGATATCTGCAGTTTTTGCTGCTTCTGCAGAATCATCTAAAGCTTTTACTTCCTTAGGTTTATTTCCTTCAACCTTAGGGTCTGCATCACTTACCTTATCAGATAGTCCTTCTCCCCTTAAAACCAGTACTGCCCTGTGACCGGTTGATTCTTTAAAAATTATTTTAATGTCAGGATAATCATCCAAAACCATTGTGTTCAACACATCAACGATTTCCTTTGTACCTTCCTTGATTCTTCCTGCACGTCTGTCTGTAACTATTAAATCTTCATCAGCAGTTGAAAAATTACATCTGAATGCAATATCTCCAGGCAAGACATCTACACCGACACCGTTTGCTTCAAACGGACCTCTTCCGGTATAGACCTCATATGGATTGTATCCTAAAATTGATAAATGTGCGGTGTCACTTCCAGGGATAATTCCCGGAGCAATTGAATCCATAATACCAGTAATTCCCTCTTTAGCCATTTTATCCATGTTTGGAGTGTTTGCAGCCTGAAGAGGAGTTTGATTGTTAAGTTCTTTAATCGGACGGTCACCCATTCCATCCATAATTAATACGATTCCCTTCATTATATCACCTTTAATAATAAAATTATACATTAATAATTTTGTGTTTTGATAGTTATATAATTTACATTTGGTGAGTGAGAAAAATATGGGATTAATCCAAAAAGACAGTATTATCAGCAAAATCTATAAAAGTATCATCAGGAGTTAAGATTATTGCAGTTCTGTTTTCACATATTCTTTTTAATTTATCCATAGAAAGATAATTAGGGAAATTTAAAATTAGTATTTCGGGATTTGATACTATTGCCCTTGCAACACAAATCAATTTTGCCTCACCACTGCTGAAATTCTGAAAATCGTTTGAAATGGAAGTTTCGTATTTGTCCGGAAATCTTTCAATCAAATCATGAATTTCAAGGAACTTGCAGGTTTTGACTACATCATCGGCAGTTAAATTATCTCCGCCATATGAAATATTGTCATGGATACTTGATCGAATAATGAAATCATCCTCCAGAGAAACTCCAAAAAGCTGTCTGTAGGAATTCAGTGAAAATTCCTTGATATTTTTATTGTTCAAAGATATTTCGCCGGCAGACGCACTTTCAAATCCAAGAAGCAAATCAATCAAATCATCCTTATTTTCACCAACAAAATTTATTGTCTGACCTTCCTCAATTTTTAAATTGAAATCTGATATGTTTTTATATGAAACGTTTTTAAATTCAATATCTCCATTTACAGCAGAAATATCCTTATTTAATCCAATATCATCATTGTCCGGATATTCCAATACCTCCAATACCCTGCTGAAACTGGAAAGACCTATCAGGATTGAAGTGAAAACCGAACTTAAGGACATTAAAGGCCTTTTAAAGAACTGTACATAAAATGCAAATGTAGATAAAACACCCAAGGTAATTACTCCATCATATGCCAGATAGCCCGCAAAGAAATATAGGCCAATCTGAACAGCATATGTTAAAAGGTAAACAAAAGGAACTGGGATATAGGTATAAAATCTGGATTCGGCAAAACTGTCCCTTTGTATATCATTTGATTTGACAAATTTCTTTTTAGAATATTCTTTAGCATCATAAGAATGAATCGGCACCCGGTTAATTAAATGATTGCCAATGAGCCCCATTTGATTACCCAAATCATCCTGATGAACCTTATATGCATCTCCGGACTTCCTATAAGACAAATACATGATTACAAAATAAACCGGTATGGAACCAATGAAAAACAAACTTAATAAAGGATTCAAAATAATAGCCGCTATGATAACAAAAATGATAATGAGCACGTCACCAACAAAAAGCACTATGCTTTTATTTACAAAAGACTTAATATTTGCAACATCATTATTTAATCTGGCCATTACATTTCCGGAATAAATATGATTAAATGTATTTGGAGAAAGATAGCTTAATTTCTCTTCCAATGCATACTTGAAATTGGCAGTTGTTTTTTCACTTATTTTTGACATTATCCTATTTATTGGAATTCTAAGAGAATATCCTACAATATAAAGTACTGCAATAACAAGTAATTCATCATAAACCTCATCTATTGAAAATGGAGTAGACAGCACGAAAGAATGATCAACCGAATTAATAATACTACCCAAATATTTTGGAGCATAAACCAGAAGGGAAATTGAACAAATCATCAAAATTGAAACTAGAATAAATTGATTTCTAAATTCAGAGACATATCCATAAAATTTTTTAACTAAATCCCACATGGAGTATTCAGCACCCATCATTACACCCCACAGATTCATTAAATAATTTTTTATATGCATCACATGTTTTTATCACTTCATCATGCTTTCCCTGTGAAATAATTTTACCATTATCCAGAACAAGGATATTATCAAAATATGAATAATCCTCAAAATCATTGCCTATAAAAATAACCGTTTTATCTTTAAGCCTTCTTTTAATATTTTCCTTAATGATTCTTTTTGAAGCAGAATCAATTGATGTGAATACATTATCAAAAATATATAAATCATAATCATGGGCCAGCGCTCTTGCAATCGCCAATCTTTGTTTGAAATCATGAGTCAAATTATTTCCATTTTCATTGACTTCAAAAGATAAATCTTTTGTGAATAATGCATCATTGCATGCGCTAACTACATCCTCACGTGAAATATGATTATCTCCCAAAGCAATATTTTCAAAAACACTGTCTTTGAATAAAAATGCTTTATTGGTAGATAAACTAACTTTTGTATTTCTGTCAATGAATATTTCACCAGAATCAACATTATGAAATCCCATCATCGAATAGATTAAAGATGTTTTACCTGAAGCAACAGGCCCAACAATTAATGTTTTTGACTTGTTTGGAATTTTAAATGAAATATCCGATAAAATTTGCCTATTTGATAAAGTAAGTGAGACATCTTTAAATTCGATTCCATCAAAATTATTTTCTTTTCTATAATCAGATGAAATGTTTTCTAAAGCCAAAACTTCTTCAATACGTACTGCTGAAGTATAAGATAAAGGATATATTGAAACAAAAGGAGACAATGAAAACAAATGATTAATTAAATAAATAATATATAATGAAACAAATATTACATCATCAATATCGGCCGCACCGATACTGTATTGGTAAAGACAGTGGAATAGAAATATAAGAAGTATAATATCCACAATAATTAACCAGATGACTGAAAAATTTAACTTATACTGGAATCTGAAACCCTTTTCATATGCATTATCTGCCTCTTTTTTGAAAACATTATTAGAATTCTCCTCTTTGGAAAAAATTTTAATTACACCCAAACCTGAGATTTTATCCAAAAATAAGGCATTCAATTTACCATACAACTTTTTAACATTAAAATATAAGTTTGATAATTGATTTAATCTGAAAATGAAAATAAATAAAAAAATTACAAAAAATACAATGAAAAAAATGGAAAACAATAGCGAAACATCATAAAGATTAACCGCAATACAAAAAGAAGCGACAACAATTAATAAAACACGCCTTAAAATAATTAAAACAAACGACTGTTCTGTATCAACACCCCGGATAAGTCTTGTCATCAATCCAGAATAATTAATTCTATTTAAATCATCAATAGTCTTTAAATTAAGCAATATCTCAAAAAGTTTTTCTTTAAGGTCATAAGCAAAATTGGATGCGACCGAAATGGAAAGATAAGAAATCACAATAGATGCAATGATTGACAATACAACTGATATAGCCACGCCACCTAAAATTTCAATAGAATAATCAAAAAGCCCATTTTTTATAGATAGTACAATACCAGGAAATAAATCAAGAACAGTCAATTGAGCTTCAACATTCAGATATGTGAAAAAGACAATTACCAATATTTTTTTCCATTGTCTTTTAAAAAGAAATTTCATCAGTTCTTTCATGATAACACACAAACAAACTAAATAAGCAAAATACCTACAATAGCCCCGGTAATCGTTGCAATTAAATTAACATGCTCGTTGGTTAACATTTCTGCTCTTTCAAATGTTGCACCAAGAAAACTATCCATAAAACATCCTACAGTACCAGATATTACAGAAACAACAATGGCAGATACGGGATTGGCAACAATTCCCAAAAAGTATGCAGATACACCAATAATCAATGCTCCAAACATTCCGACAGCAGTTCCAAGAACAGATACTGCACCATCAGTTCCAGGATCCACCTTCTGGAACGTAGTTATTAGTCTAGGTTGCTGCAATATTCCAATTTCGGAAGCTAAAGTGTCTGCAGTTGCCGTTGCAATAGCTCCGATAAATCCACCGACAAAAGGCATATAATAACCGCCAAATGCAGCCATCATAAATGCAACAATACCATTTGAAATAACATTTTTAGATGATCTTCTTCCTTCATATTCACCTAATGAACGCTTATAAGATTTGGAGTATCTGGTTGCAAGCAATGATAAAACAAGAAATATAATTAATAAGACTAGCCAATGGGCTCCCGCTGAAAATATAATTACAACTCCCATCAATACCATGGTCAGGGAACCTAACAAATCCAGGGATTTTCTTTTATAGGTTATGAATCCTAAAATGAATAAAGCCAATACATAACCCCAATTAATCATTACTGCATCCATAATATCACTACTTAAATTAAATACTATATTTATATAAAATAGTATAAAAATTTTTATTAAATATAGTTATTTTAATCTGGATAATATGGTGAATATGAAAAATAGAAAAGTTAAAAAAAAGAGAATTGTAAAAGTAATCCTATTTGATTACTTTACTTTTGATAATTTCCACTCTTTTAAGTGGGTAGATTTTTTTAGCTGTGTGGTAAATTTCAGAAGCTAATTTACCGTTTACTGAAGATTTGACTAATTCTTCATAAGTTCTTTCAGCTGCAGTTTCTTGAAGTAAATCAATGATAACTTGTCTCATGTATTTTTGTTGGGAAGATTTAGCTCTTCTGATAGTTACTGCTAATACATGAAGTTTGATTTGACGTTCATCTTTGGTTGTTACGATAGTGGAAGCATCGATTCTGGATGTTCCTCTTCTGATCATACTTCTTACGTAATCAGTAGTGGTTTTGTGACCAGTGAATTTAGTGGATGCAACATCACCAGCTACGTTATCAATTTCAAATCTGAGTTTTATGTATTGTTTTGAGAAATCACCAGTTAATTCCCTCATTGTAACTTCGACGCCTCTTCCAATTAATAAATCTGCGTCTTTAGCTGGAGTTTCTCCAATTTCTTTTTCTTCAAACATTAATGGTGTTTTAATAGTAAACCATGATTTTTCTTTCCAAGTGTCACGTACTCTACGTCTTGATTTTGCTTTTGCCATTATATCAACCGTTTTAAATTTTAAAATATTTTTTATAATTTAGCGAATAGCTATTTAATTTTGAAAAATAGTCCTCAAATAGAATATTTTATTAATCTTACATAAAATAATCTATAAAATGAAAATATAACAGATTATAATTCTATAATCTCTTATCCGACTATTGTGAGTTCTTCTCACGTTATTTAAAGAATAATTTGTAATTCAGTTTTATTTAATTAAAACCCGCCCTTAAAGGTTATTATTACATATTTTATTCATGGTATATAAATATTGTTAAAAAAAATATAACAGTTCTTTCAAAACCTAGCTGACTTGAAATATTTCAATAATTTTTAAAATGACATTGGATTTTCCATTTCCATTTTTCCCCAAATCACTTCTGTTCAGGCGCATTTTCTGTTTCTTCAATATCATTATCTATTTTTTTAACAACCCTTGCAGGAACTCCCAGGGCAAGGGAATTATCAGGAATATCCTTTGTAACAACCGCACCGGCACCTACAACAACATTATTTCCAATTGTCACACCAGGAAGAACCGTAACATTGCCCCCCAACCACACATCATTACCAATATGGATTTCTGTTGCTTTCGCCAAATGTTTACGTCGGCCTTTTGGACTTAATGGATGATTAACAGTTGTGATTAATGTATTTGGTCCAATCATTACATTATCGCCAATATACACCTCTTTAATATCAAGAATTGTTAGATTATAGTTTGCGGTAAAATTATCCCCTATGAAAATGTTTTTTCCATTGTCAAAAGAAAATCGTTTGCACATCATAACATTATTTCCTACAGAGCCTAAAATCTCACACAGCACCTCATATTGCTTTTCAAAATCAGCATCATCAATTGAATTGAATTTAGTGCTGTTTTGGATTGCCCTTAATTTAAGCGAACTTATTTCTTCATCAACATAGGAATATTCAAGACCTGCTTTTAATTTTTCAATTTCTTTCATAGTTTAACTATTGATTTATCATAAATAAAAATATGGTGGATATCAAAAGTTTTTGAAAAAAAGCAATTATAACATCAGATATATTGCACCGACAATAATTAACACTGCAAAAATTTTCGGTATATACTCTGTCTTTTTGACAAAGGATTCAAGATTAATTTTAGATAAAACGAAACTTAAAACAAGCATTGTCAGACCAAAACCTAAGGAATATAAAACAATATTGAATGCAGCATATAAAGGATTGCCTGATGTTACCAGAAGTGAAATTAATGAAATTAAATAAGCACTGTAACATGGAGCCCATGCAATGGAAGTTAAAAAACCAAGGCTAAATGATCCCAAAATTCCATCATGATTTTTTGACTTGACATTTACAAAGCTGAATGAATAATCAAAAAGCATTAAAATTCCAATAATCAGCAGAATAACCGCCGAAATGTATCTTACATAAACAATATATTTATAGAGAATCTCTGTAAAAAATCCTGTCAGGAAAATAATGAGAGTAAAAATTGAAAATAAACCTAAAGAAAATGAAAGGATTTCAATTTTTGATTTGGATTTCAGGCTAAATGCTATAAAAATAGGTAAAATAGGCAATATGCATGGAGACAATATTGAAATAACACCCATAAAAAAAGAAATTAAGGGAAATACTTCCATCTATATCCCCTTAAGCTCATTTAAAAATTCATTTGCATCAACAAAACCTTCAATTTTGCCTATTTGTTTTTGATTTGAATCTAAAAAGATTGTGGTTGGTGTTCCAAAGATTTTATATTTAGCCGCAATTTGAGAATTTTCATTGATATCAATGAAAACAGTAATATAATCCTTATTTATCTTAGATATAACATCCGGATTAGAAAAAGTCTTTTCTTTCATTTCATCACAATAGTGACAATTTTTTTGGTCAAATACTAACATTATACCTTTATTTTCTGCTTTTGCTTGTTCAATAGCCTTATTTAAATCCGTGGTATTGTTAAGAGGGTCACTGGCAAAACTAGCAGATACACTAACAGCCAAAATAGCTAAAATCAATAATGCAAGAAATATTTTCTTCATTTTAAGCTACCCCCAAAATTATCAGCGTAAAGATAAATACATCAGTACAAAGATGAGTAATGTATGATATAAGAATGTTTTTCGTTTTAATATAACCTATAAATTCAAATATTGACCCCAAACCCTGAACACAAAATGCGAATAGGAAATATTTTGGTTCAAATGAATGTAAAAACGCAAAAAATGCCATGACAAGAAGCATTGATGCAATAACAGACAATTTACGATTATCAGTGTATTTATACAATATCCTTAAAAAGAATATGAATGGAACAAATTTAATTATTTCTTCTCCCATTAATGAAAATATTAAAGGAGGAATTGAAAAAATTGTTGTAGTAGATTCATTCACGAGTACCGGTGAAGATATATGAATCATATCCAAAACAGAACCAATACAAAGTGCATAAATTAAATATCCAACAAAAAGCCCTAATGCAAGAGCAATATCTCTAAGTGAAGGCTTTTGAAATATTGCCTTATAATCCCATTTTAAAAAATATAAAATTGGGACAATCATAATACAGCATCCGAAAAATCCAAGCACAAGTGCTTTTACCATACTTGGAAAGTCAGATGCCTCTACCAACTGAAATAAAAATCCTAGACATATGCAGAAAAATAATACAATCCATCCCCATTTGGGAAGGTAGGGATTTTTCTTATAAAACGGAAAATCCAAATTCTTATTTTCAAATTTAAACCAATCACTATCTAACATAATATAATAATTATATATTACTATTATAATAAAGTATAGGAAAAAAATAGAAAATCTTGTCATTATGACAAGTTTAATTTTTCATGAAGTTATAATGGTCAATGTATCGTTTCAAAACTTCATCAACAGATCCTTCATCCATCACCAATTTTATATTGGCCTGGTCTGCTTTGACTTTTGACTTGAATCCATATTGGGCTGCAATAATGACATCACAGTCTTTACATGCTTCAATTACTTTTCCGCCCTGATGCTGACTTTCAAGGTCGATGTCGATTTCCCTGTGTTCGACAAAAGTCAAGTCATCATTTTCATAGTCATAAATGTATAATGAATGACCTTTTCCCAAATGCAAGTCCAGATTCTGACCATTGGAGGACACAATAGCTATTTTCATTTTAATCACCTAATTTTTTTATAATTCGAGCAACATTTTCACCAAATAATCTTATGGTTTGAATTCCTTCCGTATCTTCAAAAGCTGTCCCTTCTTTACCTGCAATGACCATATTCCAGTAGGTACTGCCTGCAACAATCATATTATTTATAGGGAAAAACATCATCATCTCCTGCAATGTTAATGTTTGACCTCCGCGCCTTCCAACGGCTATCGGTCCGCCAACTTTCCACGTAAGGAATTTATCCGTGTCTCTTGATACCTTACCGATTCTCTGAAGTGCAGCCATGATGTCTCCCCTTGCAGTTCCAAAGTAAACCGGCGCTGCAGGAATAAAACCATCGGCATCACGAATCTTATCGATGATTTCATCCAACCCATCATTTAAAACACAGTTGCCGTTCTCGCGACATTTCAAACAGGCAACACATGACTGGACAACATTTCCTCTTAAAGATACAATTTCTGCTTCAACACCATTTTTCCCTATTTCTTCAGCACATACCTTCAAAACGTCCAATGTATTACTGTTGGCTCTTGGAGAAGCGTTTAACAATATCACCTTTGCCATAGTGTCACCCTAAACTTCAGCACCGTCCAATGCATGATTGCAGGAACAGTCACAATCATCAGCATTTTTAATGAAATTATAGATTAATTCAAGCAAATCCTTTTCAAGAGACTGCACCATTTCAAAAACTTCATCTATTGTCAGTTCATTTTCTGATATTCCTGAAGCGTAATTGGAAACTATACATATTGAATTATAGCACATTTCCCTTTCACGAGCCAGAGTCACTTCCGGAAGGCCAGTCATACCAACCAGATCTCCACCAAGCATTTTAAACATTCTTATTTCTGCAGGAGTTTCAAATCTGGGACCCTGTGTACAGACATATGTTCCGCCCAATATCACGTCTCCGGATTTATTTAAAATATCCCTTAAATGAGGACAATATGGTTCTGTTACATCAATATGGACTACCTTATCTTCATAAAAAGTTTTATCACGATTTTCTGAAAAATCAAGGAAATCATCAGGAATAACAAATGAACCAGGAGGCATTTCCAAATTCATAGAACCTACAGAATTTGTTGCCAATATCTGAGTAACTCCAACGTTTTTAAGTGCATCAATATTGGCTCTGAAATTGATTTTATGTGGGGGAATGCTATGGCCTGAGGCATGTCTCGGAATGAATGCAACTTTTTTTGAGAAGATATCTAAAATAGATACCTCAACATCACCGTAATCTGTACTGACTATCTTTTTTTCAACATTGTCTGCCTTAGAGGTTATCTCATAAACCCCACTTCCGCCAATAATTCCAATCATAATATTACTATCCTTTTGTAACAGCCAAAGGTTTGACTTTTGCAACAAGTTTTGCAATGCCTGTAGAATCAGATACGCGAACTACACTGTCAACATCTTTATATGCACCAGGAGCTTCTTCAGCAATAACATTTTTGGATGTTGCTTTAATTTTAATTCCGTTACTTTCCATATTATTAACTATGTCTTCAGGATTGTAGTCTTTTTTAGCCTGTGAACGTGAAAGGATTCTTCCTGCACCATGTGCAGTTGAACCAAAAGTCTCTTCCATAGCTGTTTGTGTTCCATGCAATACATAGGAAGCCGTTCCCATAGTTCCCGGAATTAACACCGGCTGGCCAACTTCACGATATTTTAACGGAACTTCTTCACGGCCAGGCCCAAATGCACGTGTTGCCCCTTTTCTGTGAACAAGAACTTCCATGTCATTGCCTTTGAAATCGTGAGTTTCCTCTTTTGCAATATTGTGAGCCACATCATAAACAATCTGCATGTCCATGTCGCGGGCAGATTTGCCTAAAACCTCTTCAAAGGATTCACGAATCCAATGAGTAATCATCTGTCTGTTTGCCCATGCATAATTGGCCGCAGCATACATTGCTTTTAAATAG
>NZ_JAZRJY010000103.1:0-3192 GCF_045646045.1 Methanobrevibacter sp.
CAATGAAATAAGACGAATTGCAGTGATAGAATCTCCGCCCAAACGAACAAAGTCATCATTTAATCCAATGCCTTTTTGATTAAATGCCACTTCAAATGCAGTGACTATTTGCTTTTCAGTTTCATTAGTTGGAGCAACATATTCCGCATGAAGACTATCCATATCAACTTCCGGCAAGGCACGTTTGTTCACTTTACCGTTAACATTCAAAGGAATTGTTTCCAATTTCATTAAAAATGAAGGAATCATATAATCAGGCTTATGTTTGCCCACATAATCACAAACCAGGTCCTTAAGATGTTCCTCATCGGATTCATCAGATACCACATAAGCTATTAATTCATTGTTTTCATTTATATTGATAACCTGAACAGTTACATCATCAATTATATCCATTTCTCTTATTGCTGCTTCGACTTCTGATAGTTCTATACGGTTTCCTCTGACTTTTATTTGACTGTCACGACGACCTATAATACCATAAGTTCCATCAGGCAATAACCTCACAACATCACCAGTGCAATATAATCCACCATATTTATCATTTTCTTCAAATGGATTGTTGAAAAATGATTTATTAGTTTCTTCAGGCCTGTTCAGGTAGCCGTCAGCAAGCTGGTAACCGGATAAATATAATTCTCCAACTGCTCCAATTGGCACCCGCCTAAATTCCTTATCTAAGATATATGCTTTGGTGTTGATTAGAACATGCCCCACACTACTATAATCTATTTTATCTTTTGTATCCACACTAATTACATATACACAAGCTTCAGTAGGCCCATATCCATCCACAATTCTGTAATCTCTAATCTCATCCATTTGACCTAATTTTTCTCCAGCGGAGACAAGCACTTTCAATGAAGTTTCTTCAATCTCGCTTATGAATAACTTGGCGATTTGAGTAGTGATAAAAGAATGTGTAATATCATGTCTGATGATATGATCATTTAATAATTTTATATTTAATTTTATGTCATCAGGAATAACATTTAGGCAAGCTCCAGAATAGATTGCTGAAAATATTGCAGCCATAGCAACATCAAAGCCTATGGAAGCAAATAAACCATAAACATCACCATGACTAATTTCCAAATCATGAACATGGAAATCGATGAAGTTGATAATTGATTTTCTGGTGATTTTAACACCTTTAGGAATACCGGTACTTCCACTTGTATACAATATGCACGCTAGATCACCATAAGAAACATTCAACTTACTTAAAGATTTAATTTCACATTTGATGATATCTGATATGTTTAAAATTATACAGTTTTCAGCCAAATCACATCCGCGCTCATAAGTCTCATCACTGACAATGACAACTTTGGATTCAGTATCATTTATCATGAATTTTATGCGTTCATCCGGAAGATTTTCATCCAATGGGACATAAACGCCCCCAATTGACATAATTCCCAAAATACAAAACATGTACAATTCACTGCGGGGAACTAAAAAGCTAATGGATTCCTGCATTTCAACTCCCAAGTCAAGCAATTTTTTGGAAATGACATCTGCAATATAAGCCCCTTCAGCATAGCTGTAGGAAACATCTTTATACGAAACCAGCTCGTTTTGAGGATATTTTAGCAAATTATCATTAAATGCATCCAAAATATCATCATAATGTAAAGAACAATCAGTCTGATTATAACCATCTAAAAGTTTAATATCATCATCAGAAATATAATTAATCTCACTTAACTTATCTGCATCAAGTATTCCATGCAGAATCAGTTTATATGACTGAATGAAATGGTCAATGAACTCTTTGGAGTATTTATCACAATATATTACATTCAAATAATATTCATTGTCCTTTTTAAGGACTTCGAATGTCAAATCAGCAATTAAATCATCCATTTTCCTTATAATGCCTAATTTTTCATAAACTTCACGTACATTCCCATCATCATTTTCCATCCATTCTGGAATAAACTGGAATAAAATATTGGCATCAATGTCATATTCCTTTGCAAGTAATCTGAACGGATAATAGTTATAACTCTTGACTTCATAAATTAAAGAAGACATATATTCAATAAATGATGAAATATCCCTATCACTGCAATCTGCCAATAATGGAAGTGTATTCACATACATGCCGAAAGCATTAAAATCATCAAACCTGTCCCTGCCGTTATCTAGAATACTGAATAATGCATTGTCATTTCCTGTGAAACGGGACAATGTATAAGCAAAAACAGATGTAAACAACACATTTTCACTAATTTCTGTCTGATTTAGGAATATACTACTGTCTAAATCCAAGCCAATTTGTGCTGTACCAGGCCCATCTGCATTGATACTATCCAGCAAACCGCCTACTTCATTACTTTCAACAAGCATATTGTCGTAAAAATCACTGGCTTTAGTGAAAATTTCGGATTCTTGTATTTGTTGTGTAAATGCTGAAACCTTTAAGAAGGAATCATCAACTTCAAGGCTTTGTCCATTAAGAACAGCCAGCAAATTCTCTTTAAATACAACACAGGACCTTGCATCACAAAGGATATGGTGGAAAACGGCGTACAATTCATAAGAATCATCATTTTCAATTACTAAAAATCTGCAGAGACTCTTATGCAAATCAAAGGACCGAGTTAAAAATTCCAAAATAAAATCATCATCGACACCAGACTCGACAATAACATCAGGTTTAGAATTCCCCACCATATACGGAACATCATATTCATCACTAATACACATGTTCAAGATAGGATGGATTTCAAACATCTCATTTAATCCAGCTATTATTTCATTTAAAGAATAATCATTTGAAAATTCCATATTAATTGGAATAAGATAGGCATCTGTTTTTTCATTTACAACAATGTCCAGATAAACATTCAACTGATATTCATTTAGAGGACATCCTGAATCTATAGAATAAACATCCAAATCAAATTCAACATTATTTTTATTAATGACATCGGCAATAGCGTGAGGAGTGCGTAGACTTAAAATATCGCCTGCAGAAAGATTATAATCTCCAAGACTTGTCAATAAGTTGATTGCCGTGAGCGAATCTCCCCCAAGCCGTGTGAAATCATCATAAATACTGATCTTATTCTGACCGAATACCTTTTCAAATGCGTCAACAATATCCTTTTCTACTTTGTTTCTTGGAGCCACATATTCAGCACGCAAACTGGTCAGATTGATTTCAGGCAAAGCACGCTTATC
>NZ_JAZRJY010000104.1:0-7684 GCF_045646045.1 Methanobrevibacter sp.
CAGTAGAAAAGCCGTGAATAACTTTGTTTCATGGTATGTGGGCGAAACTGGCTTCACATCCGATGATGTTTATGGTATGCATTGTTCATATGTATTTGATATGCATGCTCATGCATTATATTCTCCAGTTATCACTGGCGGATCATTGTATGTTGTTCCTGAAGAAATTAGATTAGATTTAAAAGCTTTAAATGAGTATTTTGTAGAACATAACTGTACTCATACATTCATTACTAGTCAAGTTGGAAAATTATTTGCTGAAAGTGGCATGGAAACAACTATTAAATTGTTATGTTTCGGAGGTATGAAACTTGGTGAGTTGAATGCTCCGGATTCCATCGGTCCATTTGAGTCTTATGGTCCATCTGAGAATTTGGCAATTTCCACAAGTATTTTTGCAAACAGACGTATTCATTCATCCAGCATCGGTTACTTTATTAGCAATGTTAGGGGATATGTTTTAGATAAAGAGCATCGTCGTGTTCCTATAGGTGCTGTTGGGGAGTTATATTTATCAGGTCATCAATTAACAAAAGGTTATCTTAATCGGGATGAAGAAAATATCAATGCACTATTTGATAATCCATTTGATGATGAGGAAGGTTATGAACGTATCTATAAAACAGGAGACATTGTTAGATTCTTGCCTGACGGTACTTTAGGTATTGTTGGTCGTCAAGACAGTCAGGTTAAAATCAGAGGAAACCGTGTGGAACTGCCTGAAGTTGAATCTATTATTCGTGAATTGGACTGTGTTGATGATGTTACTGTTCAAACAATAAATAATGAAGGAAATAATGAACTGGTCGCATATGTTGTCATATCTGAAAATATTGATGGGGATTTAGGTGACCACATTAAAGATTATGTAAATGATCATAAACCAGACTATATGGTACCGTCATTTGTTATTGAACTGGATGAAATACCATTGAATGTTAATGGAAAAGTTGATAAACATGCTTTACCGGATGTTGATTTAGATACTTTGCATGCAGAATATGTTGCACCAACAAATGAAATTGAAGAATCCATTATTAAAGCATTTGAAGATGTGTTTAATCAAAAAATTGGTTTGAATGATGATTTCATGCGTCTTGGTGGAGATTCTATCACAACAATTCGAGTTATTTCATTACTTGAAAAAGAAAGCATCTCCTGTGATGCAAAGGATATATTAAAATATAAAACACCATATCTTATTGCAAAGCATGTCCGAAAAGATATTGATGCAAATGATTATGATTCAACAGAAGGTATTGTTGATTTACTCCCTATTCAAAGTTATTTCTTTGATCAAGTAAACTTAGACAATTTTAGTCAAAAATTCGTGCTAGAGGTCAATGAAAAACTAGAATTGCATATTCTACAAAAAGCCATTGATGAATTGTGTAATATTCATGATATGTTACGTGCTGTATACAGATTTGATGATAATAACAATCCTGTACAGGAAATTTTACCTGCAAATACTCCAATTTATAAAATTAACGAATATTATATTGAGAAGAATTTTGATAAAACAATGCAGAATATTTTTATCCAATCAATTTTATCAATTAATATGCGCGATAAACTGTTAGACATTAGTTTAATTCACTATGATGATAAGCAGTATCTTATCTTTGTTGTTCATCATTTAATTATTGATGGTGTTAGTTGGAATACAATTTTAATGGATTTAACACATATTTATCTTAATTTATTAGAAGGAAAAGAGGTTAAAATCAATAAACCTTATCCTTATAAGTTATGGGTCGATGATGTTAAAAAATTAGTGGAAAATATTTCTGAAGAAGAAAAACAACATTGGATTAAAATTAATGAATCATTGGATGAATCTTTAATTGCAGGGCCTGCTAAGAATTTTAAATTCACTGTTGATGCTGATTATGATTTGGATAATCAGCTAATGCTTTCTGAAGAAGAATATTTTGCATTGGCAATTTCAAGAGCTTATGAAAAGACATATGGCGAAAATATTATATTCAACTATGAATCCCATGGTCGTGATGAAAGTATAGCAAAACTTAATAGGTCCGTCGGTTGGTTTACAAGCCAATATCCGATAACGGTGCCAACCAACTATGGCCGAGATAATATATCTGTAGCAAAAGATGTTTATAGCATTAAAAATGCATTAAAGAATGTTAATAATCTAGGTTTAAATTATCAATCATTAATTTATACGGCTAAGGAATTAACATATAAGCACTGTCCTATTACGTTTAATTTCCTAGGTACAGAATTTGCATTTAAAAATGAATTGTTTGAGTCAATTAATCAGCATGTAATCAACGAAGATGGGATTGAGGGTCATGATTATGAATCCCAAACTTTCGGAATTACATTTAATGTTTTCAGTATAGGTAATTCTTATGTAATACATGGTGATTATGCAATCAATACTTATCTTGGAGATAAGATTTCTACATTTATTGACAATGTTAAAAATGAATTGGAATTTTTAGGAAAATATGAGTCAGAGGATATTGTTTGTACGTTATCTGAATCTCAATTAGGGGTTTATTTAGATGAAAAAGTAAATAAAAAGGGTAATGCATATTCTGTTCCAAATATTATGAAATGTGATTCAGATGTATCCATCGACAGAATTAAAATTGCGATTAATGCATTAATAGATAAACATCCTATATTAAAAGGACGTGTTATAGATACTGAGGATATGCCTTTATTGCTTTGTGACAGTTATCCTCAAATTGAGGTTGTTAACACTGATAAATTCGATGTTTTAATCAAACCATTTGATTTGCATAAATCCTTAGTACGTTTCTTTATAGTAGAAAATAATGATGGCATTTTCATTATGTATGATATGCACCATATGGTTAGTGATGCAACTTCCAGAATGATAATTGAAGAAGAATTAAATCAGGCTTTAAATGATACATTGAATCCTGAATTGGATTTGGGATTTGTTTATAATAGTAATGATTCTTTCGAATCCAAATTTAAAGAAGAATATAAAAACGCAAAAGAATTTTACAGAAATATCTTTGCAGATATAGATGAGGTTCAAAGTTTATTAAGCGATATTAATGGTTGTAAAGGTACCATCAGTCTACCTATTCGAGGTATTCGCAATAAAATTGAGTCATTTACAAACAGTTGTGGAATTACTGTAGGTAATTTATTAAATGCAGTATTTGCTTATACATATTCTCGTTTTACTGGTAGTAATAAAGTTTATTATAATTATACTGAGCATGGACGTCATGAAAATTACAGTCAAAACGCTCTGGGCATGTTTGTTCGTACAATTCCAATAATTGTGGATTGTAGAAATAAAACAGTTATTGATTATCTTAATGATTTTTCTGATTTAATTTTAGATTCAATGCATTATAGTATATATCCATTCCGTTTACTTGCTCGTGAGTTTGATTTATCCAACACTATTGGTTTTGAATATAATTATGATTTGAATGATGTTTCTGATGTGGGTAATGATATTATCTTTAGTGATGATGCCGATACGGTTTCAGAATTTTTATGTGTTGTCAATGATTTGGAAGATGGTTTTGTTATTCGTGTCAGTTATTTAGACAAATATTCATCAGATACTATCGTTCGTTTCTTAAATGCATTTAAAGAAATTTTAATTCAAATTTTGGATAAAGAAAAACTAGGAGATATTAATTATATCTCGGATAGTGATGTTGAGCTTTTAGATAGTTTTAATGAAACTGAACATCCTTTGGATTATGCTGATGTTTTAGATGCGTTTAATGATAATTTAAAGAAAAACTCTGATAAATCTCTTGTTAAATATAAAGATATTTCTTATACATATGGTGAAGGAGCATTTATTGCAGATAGAATTAATAAATCTTTAAAGGATATGGGTATTGATGTCGGAGATAATGTTGCTTTCTTGGTTGAAAGATCAGAATTGTATATGTTTAGTGTCTTGGGTATTCTATCTGCAGGTGCAGTTTATGTTCCATTGGATGATGCTCATCCTGACGAACGTATAGAGTTTATATTGAATGATACTGAATCTAAAGTTTTAATTGTGAGTGATGAAACCTATGATCGTGCGAAAGATTTATTAGTTGATGTCACTCTTTTAAATATTTCTGATATAGTTAATGATGAAATTGGAAGTTTATCCAAATTACCGGTCATTTATGGCGATTTAGCTTGTATTTTATACACCAGCGGTACTACTGGTGTCCCTAAAGGTATAAAAATAACAAGAATGGCTATTGTTAATTATATTCAGAATTATGTAAATATGTCCGGTATCGATTCCGGCGATGTATTTGCTTTATATTCATCAATTGGTTTTGATGTAGGTGCTGTTAAAAGTCTTTGTGTTCCAATTTATTCGGGGGCCTGTTTAAATATTGTTCCAAATGAAATCAGATTTGATGTGAAAAAATTGAATAGTTATTTCATCAATAATAATGTTACCCATACAAATCTTCCTACACAGGTTTCAAAAATATTTATAAATGAAGTGGATGAAACTTCGTTAAAAGTTTTAGTTTGTGGTGGGGAAAAACTTGGTGAAATAAATACTCCTACAGATTATTTATTATTTGATGCTTACGGACCAACTGAATGTTGTGTATCAATCAGTGCAATTAAAGAAAAAGATAAAATTGACCCTTCCTCAATCGGATTTATTTTTGATAACATTAAAGCATATATTTTGGATGATGAACTTAGACAAGTGCCTTTAGGGGTTGCTGGAGAATTATATGTCTCAGGTAATCAGGTCGGAAAAGGTTATGTAAATCGTGAAGAGGAAGATCGTAATGCATTTGTTGCGAATCCATTCATTGATGATGAAAATTACAAATTAATGTACCGTACCGGAGATATTGTAAGATTTTTACCGGATGGAACTTTGGGCATTATTGGCCGTCGTGACAATCAAGTTAAAATTAGAGGAAACCGTGTAGAATTAACTGAAATCGAAGAATTGATACGTAGAATCGACTATGTGGATGATGTTACTGTTCAAACCATTAAAAATATGGGCAATTATGAATTAGTAGCATATGTGGTTGTCAACAATGATTGGGATGAAAATATTTTATCCGAATCTATTCAGAATTATGTTTTAGAACATACACCCGATTATATGGTGCCGTCATATGTGATAAAATTGGATGAAATTCCTTTAAACATTAACGGTAAGGTAGACAAACGTGCTTTGCCTGAAATTGACTTTGATAGCTTGCGTGCTGGATATGTTGCACCAACAAATAAAATGGAAAAAATCATTGCAGAAGCATTTGAAAGAGTATTTGATCAAAAAGGCATCAGTTTATTTGATGACTTCCTACGTCTTGGGGGAGATTCTTTAATTGCTATTAAATTATTATCATTGCTTGAAGATTATAATATTGGTGTGGTAGACATATTAAGTTTACGTACTCCATATGCTATTGCTAAAAATATTAAAGAGAATTCCTTCGATTTGGATATTTATTCTGTAGATTCTGGATGTCCATTAAATGAATCTCAATTAAATGTATATTTGGATATAGTTACCAATAACAAAGTTGATTCATATCTTATTCCTCTTTCAATGAATATTTCTAAGGAATATGATATCGATGCTATAACAGATGCCTTAGATAAGATATTTGAAGTTCATCCTATTTTGGGCATGTGTATTAGTGATGAATTTGATGTTCCATATTTAGTTAACAAATCAAAACCATCCATTACTCTGGAATCTGATGTTAGTGATGAATTTATTGCAAAATTCTTAACAAATGGCTTTGATTTGCATGATAGTTTATGCAGATTCTTAATTGTTGAAACTAATGTTGAATATAAATTATTTGCTGTTTTCCACCATATTATTTTCGATGCTTTATCAGATGGTGTATTTAAGAAGGATTTACAATCCATTATTGATGGTGAAGTTGTTGATGTTGATGAATCTTTCTTAAAAGTTTCTGCTTTCAGCCAACAAATAGGGGAAAGCTATGAATATGTGGAAGCTGATGAATTCTTTAATTCAATGCTTGCCGATAGTGAAGAAACTGATATTTTGTTGGGTAGTGTATTGACTGATGGACCTGGCAGTTGTTTAATTAATTTAGATTTGGATTATAACCTTCTTCACTCATTTTTAAACAAACATAGTATTAGTGAGAATGTTTTATTCAGCGGTGCATTTGCTTATACATTATCTAGATTTGCAGGCAGTGAAAAAGTACTCTTTAATATTATTGAAAACGGACGTGACAGATTCAACAATTATAATTCAATAGGAATGTTTGTTAATACATTACCTTTACTGGTTGACTGTAAAAATAGAGATATTCATTCATTTATGGAATATGTCTCACGTATGGTTTATGGAGTAATGAGGCATAATTATTATCCATTTAGGTTATTAGCAAATAAATATGGTGTTGATTCCAATGTTTTATTCCAGTTTATTCCTGATTGGATTAAGAATCCTGAAAGCAGTGATTCTGCAGATGTTAATAAACTTGAGGTTTCAAGCGAAATGAATGATTTCATTGCTGACTTTGAGGTTAATGTTATTCAAAAAGGCAAAAAATATAGTTTAATAATAAATCATTCTGATAAATATGCATCAGGATTCGTTTCACGCTTTATGGAATCCTATAAATTAATCTTACAGGATATGCTTACTGTTGTGAAATTAAGCGATATTAATTATATTGTTGCAGAGGATATTGCTCTTTTAGATGGTTATAACGATACTGAGCATTCTTTAAGTCATGATGATATTTTGGATGTATTCAATGAGAATTTAAGAGAAAATCCGGATAAATATCTTGTTAAATATAATGATTTATCCTATACTTATAGAGAAGGAGCATTTATTGCAGATAGAATTAATAAATCTTTAAAGGATATGGGCGTTGATTTAGGAGATAATGTTGCTTTCTTGGTTGAAAGATCAGAACTCTACATGTTTTCAATTTTAGGTATTTTATCTGCAGGTGCGGTTTATATTCCTCTTGATGATAATCTTCCTAATGAACGTATCGAATTTATATTGGATGATACACAATCCAGAGTTGTTATTGTAAGTGATGACAGTTATGAACGTGTGAAAGAATTAACAGATGATGTTAATCTTTTAAACATCTCTGATATAGTTAATGATAAAGTTGGCAGTTTATCCTATTTACCTGTGATTTATGATGATTTGGCATGTATTTTATATACCAGTGGTACAACAGGTGTTCCGAAAGGTGTTAAAGTAACCAGAAAATCTCTTTTGAATGTTTCTGCATTCTATACTGATAGATATGATTTAACTGATAATGATGTTTATGCATTATTTTCAGCTATTGGTTTTGACGTGTCTAATTTCATTATCTGTGTTGTTTTATATGCCGGATCTTGTCTTAGTGTAATTCCTGAGGATATTAGGTTTAATATGGTTGAAATGAATAATTATTTCATCGAACACGGAGTTAACCATGCATTTATTACCACCCAGGTAGGTAAGCTCTTTATGCAAAGCATTGAAGATACTTCATTGGATGTTTTACTTGTTGCAGGTGAAAAGTTAGGTAAAGTTGAAAGCCCTCAAAATTATGAATTGATTGATGGATTTGGTCCGACTGAATCATTTGCTTTCATGTCATCCATCCCTAATTCAGATAAAATAACAGAATCATCTGTAGGATACTTGAATTACAATACAAAAGCATAT
>NZ_JAZRJY010000105.1:0-22192 GCF_045646045.1 Methanobrevibacter sp.
AAAAATTAATATAACATTGATAACAGACATATCATTAGTTTATAGTTAAAGTAAACGAGAATAAGCTAAGAACTAAGAATTATATTATATTATTTATAAAATAAAAGCAAAAAAATAAATTATAAATCAAGATTTTTTACCCATTAAATAATAGTCATCAAATGGTCTCACCAATATTATTTATAGTTCCAAATACAAATGATATAATACACCTCATGATTAATTGTGAAATTTCATTCTATGATTATTATGGGATTTTACAAAATTTTTTAAATAGAATTATAGGAAAGGAGATAAAATGGTTAAAGATATAGATTTACTTGCAATTGGTCATGCCGCTCACGATTATATTATTAGAGTACCTACATTTCCAAAAGCCAATTTCTCATCCCCAATAACTGACATGAAGACCTTTAATGGTGGAGCAGCAGCAAATGTTGCTTGTGTTGGAGCTAATTTAGGATTAAAAACTGCTTTAGTTTCAGCTGTTGGTGGAGATTTTAAAAAGACTGAGTATTTTGAACATATGGAAATTTTAGGCATCGATACAGAATCATTAATAATTGTTCCTGGAGAAAAAACTCCAACAGCATTTGTTTTAACAGATGATAATGAAGATCAAATTAGTTACTTCTATTGGGGTGCTGCTAAAGAATTTGCAGAAAGTAAAGTGCCTACACCTGCAATTAAAAATACTGAAGCAGTTCATTTAGCAACAGGAGATCCTGAATTCAATTGGAAATGTTCAGAAGAAGCTAAAAATGAAGATTTACTTGTTTCATTTGATCCTGGTCAAGACCTTGGAATGTATGATACCAAAAAATTAAGAGATGTTATTGAAAATACAACAATTCTTTTTGGAAATCATCATGAAATTGAAAGAATTCTAGACTCACTTGAAACCGATTTAACTGGATTAAGAGAATTAGGTCCTAAAATAATTGTTAAAACATGTGGAGCTAATGGAAGTGAAATTTACTCCAGCGAAGACAAAATTAAAATTGATGCTATTGATGTTGATGTAGTTGATCCAACAGGTGCTGGAGACTCCTACAGAGCAGGATTTTTATCAAGATTCTTAAATGGAGAATCCCTGGAAGAATCTGCTAAATTCGCATCAACAGTTTCATCATTTATCATTGAACATCAAGGCTGTCAAACCAACATGCCTAGTTTTGATGATGCATTTGAAAGAATGAATGAGTTTTATTAAACTCATTTAACTTATTTTTTTTGATATTTATGCACTACACCGAAGTTAAAAGTATACTATCGCCAAAAAATGGAATGAATCTTTATCGTGGATGTACACACGGTTGTATTTACTGTGATTCAAGAAGTGACGTTTATCAGATGAATCATGAATTTGAAGATATTGAAGTTAAAAAGAATGCCTTGGAATTATTGAGAAAATCACTTAAAAATAAACGCAGAAAAGTCATGATTGGAACTGGGTCAATGGCTGATCCGTACATGCCCATTGAAAAAAGACTTGAATATACAAGAAGTGCCTTAAAGTTAATATACAAATACGGCCACGGATTTACATGCATTACAAAATCCGACTTGATTTTAAGAGATCTGGATTTAATTAAAAAGATTAATGAAAATACAAAAGCTGTTGTTCAGATGACTTTAACTACTGCAGACGAAGATTTATGCAAAATTTTAGAGCCTAATGTTTGCTCCACCAAAAGACGTGTTGAAGTTTTAAAAACATTAAATGAGAATAATATTCCCACAATTGTTTGGTTATGTCCAATTTTGCCATTCATTAATGATACTGAAGAAAATATTAATCAGATAATTGACTATTGCATTGATACAAATGTAAAAGGAATACTGTGCTTTCAAATGGGTTTAACTCTAAGAGATGGAAATAGAGAGTATTTTTATCAAAAATTGGATGAAAACTTTCCTAATTTAAAAGAAAAATATATTACTCATTTTAAAAACAATTATCAGGTCCCAAGTCCGTATAATTCCAAATTAATGAAGATTTTTAAAAAAAGAACTTATGATGCAGGAATCATGAATAACTTTGACGAAATTTTTCCATACTTATACAATTTTCCCACTAAAAATATGAGCAAACAAACAACTTTATTCTAAAACTTGCTTTATATTTATCAATTGAAACAGATTGAGAATCAATCAATTTAAATATTATTAATACGAAATAATTAATATCAAATAAAAATGAATGCAAAATCAATCATTATTGATATAATTAAAAATTAATTGAGTGGTATAAATGACCCAAATTAGTGATGCAAAAAAAGGTATATTGACTGAAGAAATGAAACATGTAGCAGAAATTGAAAATGTTTCAGAAGATTTTATTTTAAGATCTGTAGCTGAAGGTACAATTGTAATTCCAAGTAACGTTAACAGAGACATTGAAGCAGCAGGTATTGGTGCCGGACTTAGAACTAAAGTTAATGCAACAGTCGGAACATCCACAGATATTGTAAACTTTGATGAAGAAGTTCAAAAAGCACAAATAGCAATTGACAACGGTGCAGATTGTTTAATGGAACTAAGTATTGGTGGAGATTTAGATGTTATCAGAAATAGAGTTCTTGATATGTCCCCTCTTCCAGTAGGATCAGTACCAGTTTATCAAGCAGCTATCGAAAGTATCAGAAGAGACGGCTCTGTAATTTACATGACTGAAGATGATTTATTTAACACCATCGAAAAACAAGCAAAAGATGGTATCGACTTTATGGCAGTCCACAGTAGTATAAACATTGAAACTTTAACCAGACTCAAAAGACAAGGCCGTGTAACCGGACTTGTTTCCAGAGGCGGGTCATTCATGTCTGGATGGATTGTAGAAAATGAAAAAGAAAATCCATTATACGAAAACTTCGATTACGTTTTAGAAATTGCTAAAGAACATGATGTAGTACTCTCCCTTGCAAACGGTATGAGAGCAGGATCTATTGCGGATTCAACAGACAGAGCTCAAATACAAGAATTGATTATTTTAGGAGAATTAATTGACAGATCACGTGAAGCTGGAGTGCAATGTATGATTGTAGGACCAGGACACATCCCAATTAACGAAATTCCAACAAATGTAATGATTCAAAAGAAAATGTGTTCCAACGCTCCATTCTATATGTTAGGACCTATTGTATGTGATGTAGCACCAGGTTACGACCACATCGTATCTGCAATTGGAGCAGCATCATCTGCAAAAGCAGGAGCAGACTTCATCTGTTATGTAACTCCTGCAGAACACTTAGCATTACCTTCTCCAAATGATGTAAAAGAAGGAGTAATTGCTACAAAAATTGGTGCATATGCAGGAGACCTTGCAAGCGGCCAAATTGATGGATCACAAGACTTAGCAATGGCAGAAGCAAGGAAAAAATTAGACTGGGAAGCTCAATATGAATGCGCAATGTTCCCTGATGCTGCACGTGCAAAAAGAGATGAAAGACCACCTGAAGAAGAAGACACATGTACCATGTGCGGTAATTTCTGTGCAGTAAAAATCGTTAACGAATGGTTAGACCAATCCGATTCCGATTTAATTAAATAGATTTTATAATCTATTTTTCTTTTTTTATTTTAATAATATTTAACCACAAAAATACTGAATTATAATTAATCTTTTTATATTACTAATTACATAAATTAAGATATACTGATTTTTAAGATAATTTTTTATTATAATAACGGTGAATTAGATGACACATTGGATAGAAAATATAGCTAATGAATTAATCAAAAGAGACGTGGAAGAACACGTAATAGCTTGTGGAACTTCCATTTCTGGTTCAATACACATAGGAAACTCATGCGACATATTTATAGCAAACGCTATAGGAAAAAAATTAAGAGAAAAAGGAAAAGAAGCTAAAACTGTTTGGATTGCTGATGACCACGATCCACTTAGAAAAGTTCCATATCCTTTACCAGAAGACTACAAAAAATACCTAGGAATGCCATATTCAATGATTCCATGTCCTGACGGTTGCTGTGACAACTTCGTAGAACATTTTGAAAAACCATTACTTTCAGTTATAGATGATTATGGGATAGAAATGGAAGTTAAATCTGGTTTTGAAATGTATAAAAGCGGAGTTTATAATGATTACATAAGAACAGCCTTTGAAAATGTAGATGAAATTAAAAAAATATTCAATGAATACAGAAGAGAACCTTTAGCTGACGATTGGTTACCATATAATCCAATTTGTGATGAATGTGGGCGTGTAAATACAACTTATGCTTATGATTACGATGGAGACATCGTTAAATACAGATGTGAATGTGGCCATGAAGGTGAAATGGACATTAAAACCGGAAACGGTAAATTAACCTGGAGAGTTGAATGGGCTGCAAGATGGAAAATAAACGGGACCACATGCGAACCATTTGGAAAAGACCATGCTGCCAGTGGCGGGTCTTATGATGTAAGTAGTGCTATTTCAGAACAGATTTTTGATTATCCTGCACCATATCCAGTACCATATGAATGGATTACACTGGATGGTGAAGCAATGAGTAAATCCCATGGAGTATTCTTTGCACCTGAAGAATGGTTAAAAATTGGTCCTGCAGAAAGTCTAAACTACTACCTATTCAGGTCAAAACCTATGAAGGCAAAAGATTTCTCACCAAAAATGCCTTATTTAGACTTTATTGATCAGTTTGATAAAGTAGAAAAAGTATTTTATAATGAAGAGGAAGCACCATCCGAAAAAGAAGATAAAAAATTCAGAGAAATTTATGAAAT
This sequence comes from Methanobrevibacter sp., assembly GCF_045646045.1. Taxonomy (GTDB): domain Archaea; phylum Methanobacteriota; class Methanobacteria; order Methanobacteriales; family Methanobacteriaceae; genus Methanocatella. Next base: position 4,754 of record NZ_JAZRJY010000105.1, read on the forward strand.
TGCACAAATTAATGTTGGTGAGCCACTTCCATTCAGACCGCCATTCAGATTCTTGGTAAATGCTTATCAGATTGCCGGTGATGATTTGGAAAAAATATTTGGAATTTTAAAAAGAAATTCACAGTTAACCAAAAGCTTTGAAAATAAAGAATTCGGCGATTTAACTGAAGCGGAATTAGCACAATACAGACAACGTATTGATAATGTAAAATATTGGTTAGACACATATGCTCCAAAATTCGTTAAATTCCAAGTACAGGAAAAAAATATTCCTAAATTACCGTTGACAGAAGAACAAGATCAGTTCTTAAGTGACTTGGCAGATTTAATAGAAACAACCGAGTTTAGTGATGCGGCAGCACTGCACGATGCAATGTATGAAATTTTAGAAGGACAAGGCTTAAAACCACAAAAAGGTTTCCAAGCAATTTATAAAATGATACTCGGCCAAAAACAAGGCCCAAGAGCAGCATCATTCTTATTATCATTAGATAAAGACTTTGTTGTTAAAAGACTTAGAAAAGAAGCTTAAATTAAGCTTCTAAATTCTTTTTTTATTATTATTTCATCACCAACACTTACTGTTTGATAATCTAATTTTTTAAATATATCCAAAAGCAAGTCTTCATCATCCAAAAATACATAAGATGCTTTAAATTCCAAATCAATAGCTATTTTTTCTAACTGTTTAATTAATTTATAAGATATTTCTTCACGATTTTTATTAGAATCAACAAACAAACTAATAATTTCAATCGAATCTGCATCAAATACTTTAAAGCTAGCACATCCAACAGTAGAGGTGTAATTAATTAAAAGCAAAACCACTTGCGGTTCGTCCAAAATACAACCAAAAGATCTGCAAAATTCAATGAATCTTTCATCCCGCTCATCAGTGACTATAACTTCCATTATTTAACCTCAGTTGTGTTTCCAACTTTTGCAAGCTCTTCATCCCATATTTCTGAGTTATTGGCTGCAAACTTTAAAAATAAATCTCTGCATCTTAAGTCATTTAAAACAACAACTTCAACATCATTACATTTAAGCAAGTTTTCAGCACCCATCAATGTAGTATTTTCACCTATAACAACACGGGGTATATTGTATAATATAACTGCACCGGAACACATTGGACATGGAGAAAGAGTTGTGTATAATGTGCATTGAATATAATCTTCATAATCTAAACGGCCTGCATTTTCAATTGCATCCATTTCAGCATGTAAAATAACAGAATCATTTTGAATTAATCTATTATGTCCTTTAGAAATAACTTTATCATCTTTAACAAGGACAGCACCAATTGGAATTCCGCCATCTTTTAAAGACTTTTCAGCTTCTTTAATAGCTAATTCCATAAAATAAGCATCGTTTTTCATAAAAAAAGAAATTAATAGATGATTATTAATTAATCATCTTATTTGAATCTGTTTAAAAATCCACCTTTATTAGATTGATTTTCAGCATCTTCTTTAAGTTTATCAATTTGATTTCTTAAATCGGAAATAGTTTTTTGATTATCATTTGATAATTTATCATAATTACTCTGTTTAATTTTTAATTCAGATTTAAGAGTTACAATTTCATCTTTTAATTTATCAATGGATTTTTGAGCGTTTTCATCCACTTCTTCTTTATAATCACCCATTTCAATGAGTTTTTTCCTCAAATCATCCACTTCTGCTTTAAGATCATCATTTTGTTTTTTATAATCATCTAATTCTTCATTTGATTCTCTTAAATCATCATTTAATTTTTGATTTGTATTTTTTAACTCATCAACATTGGATTCTTGTAATCTGCTTATTTTTTCTTTTAAAGATGCAATTTTTTCTTCATATTCATCTTTAATTGTTTCTAATTCAGATTCAAGCCTATCGGTTCTTGCCTTGTTTACAGCACTTTCTGCACCTAACTCACCAATACGATTACTTAAATCTTCATTAATATCAAGCTGATTATAATATTTTCTAGAAGTTTTATCCAAAGCACTGGTTAATTCAACTTTAAGAGCTTTTAATTTAGAATTTTCTTTTTTAAGGTCTGGAATGATGGTATTAGTTAAATAATTTAACTCGTTAGATTGATTTTTTAATTTTGAGTCTTTTGATTTTAACTCTTCTTTTAAGTGTTCCACATCAACATCATCTTGAGATTCAGGCTCTTCAACAACCTTTTTAGCAGGTTCTTCCACAACTGCTTCTTCCACTACTTCTTCCTCAACAGTTTCCTCAACCACTACTTCTTCAGCAGGTTCTTCCACAACTGTTTCAACAACAGTTTCTTCTACTTGAGGTTTATTTTCAGAAATAGCTTTTTCTTGTTCTTTTTTAACATCAACAGTAGTTGATTCTTCTTTTTGAGACTTATTACCTAATTTAGTAAAATCTAATTTTATTTTATTTCCATATAATTTGTTTACTGGTTCATCAGACATTTTATCACCACTAAAAGCAATGAAAAATTTTTATATTCGACAGTCTATGTAACAAATACATTTCTTTATTAAATTATTTAAATATTTATTGATTATTTAAAAGGTTTACTTTTTCACATGTGTGCACATGGCGAAATTTAATATAGTGCAAAATATACATATAATAACTAACTAATTTTAAAAACCCACGGCGATATTATGGATTATTTTGATAGATTAGAAGCTGAAACACATGCATTATACGATATAGCTAATGAAGCTAGGTCTAAAGGATTGGATGTTGAAACAAAAACTGAAGTTCCATTAGCAAAGGATTTAGCTGAAAGGGTTGAAGGGCTTGTTGGTCCTGAAGGTGTAGCTAAACGTATTAAAGAATTAGAGAAGGATATGGACAGAGAACAAGTTGCTTTTGAAATAGCAGCTGAGATTGCATCATCAAAATTTGAATTAACTGGTGAAAAAGCAGATTATGATGAAGAGCAAAGATGTGATCAGGGCCTTAGAACTGCACTGGCTATTCTAACAGAAGGTGTAGTAGCCGCTCCATTGGAAGGTATTTCCCAAGTTAAAATTAAGGAGAATTTTGATTCAACAAAATATATCGCCGTTTATTTTGCAGGACCTATTAGGAGTGCTGGAGGTACTGCTGCTGCACTTGCAGTTTTGCTCGGAGATAAAATCAGAAGAGCTATTAATATTGATATATTTAAGCCTATTGAGGATGAAATTGAACGTTATGTAGAAGAAGTTGAACTTTATGAGTCCGAAGTTACCAATCTTCAATACTCCCCAACACCAGAAGAGGTAAGATTTGCTGCCAATAACATTCCTGTTGAAGTAACAGGAGAACAGACAGATGCCGTTGAAGTATCTCACAGAGATTTGGAACGTGTCGAAACCAATAACATACGTGGTGGAGCACTATTGGCTATGGTTGAAGGAGTTGTTCAAAAATCCAAAAAAATCCATAAAATTTCCAATAAGCTCGACCTTAATTGGGAATGGCTTACTGAATATTCCAAACCTAAAAAAGAAGAGTCCTCTGATTCTTCTGATGAATCCGAAATTGTCCATGAACCTAAATATATTCAGGATATTATTGGCGGTAGACCTGTTTTAGGACATCCTTCTGAAAAAGGAGGATTTAGATTAAGATACGGCCGATCAAGAAATACCGGTCTTGCTACAATGGGAGTACACCCTGCCACAATGGCATTGCTTGAATTTTTAGCAGTCGGAACACAGCTTAAAATTGAATATCCCGGAAAGGGAAACTGTGTAGTTCCTGTGGATTCAATTGAGGGTCCTACTGTTAAACTTAAAAATGGAGATGTTGTAATTATAAACAGCACCAAACAAGCTAAAGAACTTAAAAAAGATGTTGTTGAAATATTATTTTTAGGTGATATGTTAGTTGCTTTCGGTGAATTTTTAAGAAACAACCAACCTTTATACCCTTCAGGATGGTGTGAAGAATGGTGGATTGGACTTTTAAAAGAAAGCGATGCTTATTCCGAAGATGACAATCTTGACTTAGGCCGTCTTGAATATGATTATTTCCCGGCCAAAGAGGCTTTTGAGTTATCTAAAAAGTATAACATCCCACTTCATCCAAAATATACATATTGTTATAACGATGTAACTATTGAAGACTTGAATGCATTATATGATTTATTAATGGAATGCAAAGACACTTATATTCCTGAAAAAGGAATTAAATTAAAATTATCATACCCAAAAAGAACACTTGAGATGATTGGTGTACCTCATATTGTCCGTGACGATGAAATAATTATAGATGCCGACAATTCATATGCACTTCTTTCAACGTTAGTGGACAGATTACCTAAAAAAGATACGACAATCGAAGCTTTAAATGAAGTAACAGATATTGAAATTAAAAACAAGGCTCCCGCATACATTGGTACTCGTGTAGGTAGGCCTGAAAAATCAAAAGAAAGATTAATGAAGCCTGCACCTCACGGATTATTCCCAATTGGAACATATGGCGGATCCCAAAGACTTGTTGCAAACGCTGCCAAGAAAGGTACAATTCAAGTGGAATTATCCAGAAGAAAGTGTTCAAATCCTGATTGCAGATTAATGTCATTTAGTTCAATCTGTCCTAAATGTGGCTCACCAACAGAAATGGGCAAGCCAGACAATAAAAAAATCAATTTAGCATCAATGCTTAAAAAAGCATCAGATAATGTTAATGTGAGAAAAGTGGATAAATTTAAAGCTGTTGTAGGTATGATATCAGAATCAAAACTTCCAGAACCATTAGAAAAAGGAATACTTAGAGCCAAAAATGAAGTATTCACTTTTAAAGATGGTACAATACGTCATGATTCAACAGATTTACCATTGACCCATTTCATCCCTAAAGAAATTGGAGTTAGTGTTGAAAAACTATTAGAAATGGGCTATGAACATGACTGTTATGGAAAACCAATTGAAAATGAAAACCAGATTATTGAACTAAAAGTTCAGGACGTTGTTATTTCATATAACTGTGCTGAATATCTGGTTAATACAGCCCACTTTATTGATGATGAGTTAACTAGATTCTATGGAATGGAAAGTTTCTATAATGTTAAAACAAAAACAGATTTAATCGGTCATTTAATAGCGGGACTTGCACCCCACACATCTGCAGGAGTTTTAGGCCGTATTGTCGGATTTACAAAAGCTCTTGGATGTTATGCTCATCCATATTTCCACTCAGCAAAACGTAGAAATTGTGATAGTGACGAAGATGCTGTCATGCTACTTTTAGATGCGCTGATTAACTTCTCTAAAACTTATTTACCTAATACTCGTGGAGGAAGTATGGACGCTCCATTGGTTTTATCTTCAAGAATTGATCCTGAAGAGATTGATGATGAATCACATAACATAGATATCTATGCTCGTTTCCCTGTTGAGTTTTATGAAAAGACAAAAGACCCGCTGAAACCTGCTGAAGTATTGGATTTGATTGATAATGTTGAAAAGCATTTAGGAACTCCGCAACAATATGAAGGCCTGATGTTTTCTCACCACACATCAAGTATTCATGCAGGACCTACACTTTGTCTTTATAAAAGATTGCCATCAATGAAAGAAAAAGTGGAAGCTCAAATCGAACTTGCAGAAAAAATTAGGGCTGTAGATCAAAGAGATGTTGTTCAAAGAGTATTATCATCCCATTTCTTACCGGACATAATGGGTAACTCCAGAGCATTTTCCAAGCAAAAAGTAAGATGTACCAAATGTAATTCCAAATACAGAAGAATTCCTTTAACTGGAAAATGTACCAAATGCGGAGGAAATCTTATCCTCTCAGTTTCAAAAGGATCGGTTCAAAAGTATCTTGGAATTTCGCAGGACTTAGTTAACAGGTATCCTGTATCACCTTATTTAAAACAACGTTTAGAAATCCAAGAATATGGTATTAATTCACTTTTTGAAAGTGATAAGTCCAAGCAAAGCTCTTTAGATGTATTTTTCTAAATTGTTATATTACTCTTCAAATGCTCTTGGACAATCCAAATTTAATATATACAATAAAAATAAAAAATGGAATCTTGTAAAAATATTGTTCGTATGTGTACGAACAATATATATACAAGTACAAACTAATATTATAATCAAGTGGTTAGTAGAGATAGAATGCCCTATCTCTTTTTTTTACTGATCAGTTTATTAGGAAAAATGGTGTGTAAAATGGAAAAAAGTTCAGAAATAGCAAATAACCTAAATAAATCCATTAAAATTAATGTAGAAAAAAATAATGGAATTAGAGAAAGATTCAGTTATGAAAAATTATTAAAATCATTAGTAATGGTTGAAACCCCATTCTTTGAATCTGATAAAATTGTAGCAACTGTTGTATCACAGTTATATGATGGAATTACTACAAAAGAAATTAAAAAAATCGTTTATGAATGTTTAGAAGACATCGATGGTGAAATAGCCAACAAATACTTAGCAAGTACCCAATTAAAAGTACGTACTTCAAGAGACACTATTGAATCATTCGATTTATCTAAAATTGCAAATACTTTAATTGAAGAAACTGGTGCAAGCCAAGAAACAGCTTTTGAAATAGCTACCGAAACTTGGAAAGAACTTAAAAAATTAAATGTAGAATACTTAACTGCACCTATGATAAGGGAAATTGTTAACACCAAATTAGTTGAATACGGACTTGAAGATTTAAGAAGCCGTTACACTCGTTTAGGTATTCCTGTTTATAACATTACCTCTTTAATTGAAAATGGAAACAGAGATAATGCAAACATGATTCACAACCCTGAAAGTATTCATAAACATGTAGCAGACGAAGCATTAAAACAATACGCATTATTAAAAATGCTTCCGGCACACTTAGCTGATGCACACATGGCAGGTGACATTCACATTCACGATTTAGAATTCTTCGCAGGCAGACCTTTAAACTGTATGCAACATGATATTAGAACCTTCATCAAATACGGTCTTAAAGTAGACGGTACCGGTGACCACACATCTATTGCAGGCGCACCAAACCACATGGAAACTTTAATGAACCACACTGGTGAAATCATGCTTGCAGCACAACAAAACATGTCCGGAGGACAAGGAATGTCCCTTTGGAACGTATTTGTAGCTCCATTTGCAAGAGGAAGAACCTATGAAGAAATCAAACAATCAGTTCAAATGCTTATTTACAACCTAAACATGGCTTACGCTGCTCGTGGATCACAAGTTCCATTTACCAGTATGGCATTGGAATTCGGAGTTCCTGACTTCTTAAAAGATGAAACTGCATACGGACCAAAAGGTAAAGTGGTTGGAACCTACGCAGATTTCGAAGAAGAAACCAGATTAATCCAAAGAGCATTCACTGAAACTTTACTTGCTGGAGATAATGAAGGAAAACCTCATTTATTCCCAAATACCATTTACACATTACGTGAAGAAACTATGGGTAGTGAATATGAAGATGATATCCGTTTAGTTCACGAATTATCCGCAAAATACGGTTCATCCTACTTTGTAAACATGTTAGCTGACTACAGAGGAGACATGGCTAACTATATGGGATGTAGAACCTGTTTACAAGATAACTGGACCGGTGACTGGGACCAAGATTGTTTAAGAACCGGTAACCTCGCATACGTAACCTTAAACCTCCCAAGAATCGGATACCAATCACGCGATGAATCCCAAGTATTCGAATATTTAGATGAATACATGGATTTAGCTACCGAAACCTTAATGCTTAGAAGAGAACAAGGTTTAAAATGTTTAAATGACTTCCACATTTTACCATTCTTAAAACAACAAGTAGCTGAAGATTCCTACTACAGAATCCAAAACTCAACATTATCCTTTGGTTTCGTTGGACTTAATGAAATGTTATTATCATTATTCGGAGAAGGTATCGAAAACCCTGATGCAAATAAATTTGGTATCAAATGTCTCGAATACATTAATGAAAGAGCAAACAAATTAAAAGAAGAAACTGGACTCAGATGGTCTGTATTACAAACTCCTGCTGAATCTACTGCTTACAGATTTGCAACTCTTGACAAAAAACAATTCGGAGACCAAGCTATTGTACAAGGTGACGGAAATGCTAACTACTACACCAACTCATCACATGTACCAGTAGATACCGAAGCATCATTAATCGAAAAAATTAAAATTGAAGAACAATACCACCCATTAACTCCTGGTGGACACATCTTCCATGCATTCATGGGTGAATCATACTCTGATCCAGATTCATTAATGAGCTTAACCAATAAAATTGCAAGAAAATCAGATATCGGTTTCTGGGCTTACAGTTCAGCTTTAAGTTTCTGTTTAAAATGTAAAACTTTAATGAAAGGATTAAACCACACCTGCCCAACTTGTGGTGAAAGCGAAGATGTAGAATGGTATGACAGAATTACTGGATACGTACAACAAGTAGGTCGTGCAAAATCTGCATCAGGTGGTTGGAACCCAGGTAAACGTCAAGAATTAATTGACAGAAGAAGATTTGAAGATAACTAAATTTAGTTATCTTTCACACCATTTTTTTACACATCTTTTCATCACCAACAAAAATACTAAAAAAACTAAAAGTATATTAATATCTTTAAATATAAATTATACTATTATCATATCACTGATGATAATTTATTTTCACACTCTATGTTACTAGTATTTATGGGCTTTTTTGATACTAGGTAGCTGATAACATAGACTTAATTAATACCCAGTGCATTAATAAATCGAGGTAATAAAAATGCAAAGATCAAGAGGATTTAAAAGCAGATCAAGGAAAAAATTAACCAAAGTTGAAAGAAAAGGAAGAACTAATCCTATCACTAACAGATTCCAAAAATTTGAAGAAGGAGATTTAGTTCACATTATTATTAATCCAAGTATTCAAAAAGGTCAACCACATTCAAGATTCCATGGTAAAACCGGAAAAATCATCGGAACTAAAGGTAAAGCTTATTTAGTAGCTTTAAAAGAAGGAAACAAACCAAAAGAATTAATTGTTAGACCTGACCACTTAAAATTACAAAACTGATTTAAATGATTGGTAAAAACGTCATTAAAAAAGAGGAAATCTCAGGAGTTGAAGTAAAAGAAACTCTTGAAGAATTTTCCCAAAATTATGAATTAAACTATGAGCAAAATGTAACTTTAAATCATCTTGCCAGATTTCCAAGATTTTCCCTTGAAGACTCACAAGAAATTATGGAAAAACTTGAAAACGATATTGGCTTAAGACACAAAGTTGCAGTGCACATTGTAGATTTAATTCCACAAGACTTATCTGATTTAAGATTAATATTCGCAAAAGAACCTACACAAGTAACTCCTGAAGAAATGGATAAAATTCTTGAAATCTTAAATCAATATTTCCCTGAAGAATAGTTAATACTATTCTTTTTACAACTTTTTTTTACTAACTTTTTTTAGATATATTTATTACTATAAAACATTAAAACTAATAATAGTATTTTTAAATAGTGAAGTGATAATTATGGACAAAAGAAATAATAAAAGAAAAAACCCCCCTCAAAAAACTGAAGACAATGCTGTTATACTAGATTATCTTAGTTTAGGGTATGTACAGTCTGATATGTCTAAGTTTAAAGGAAAAGCTATTGCTCAAGCTATTGGTACTGATTACTTCACTTTATTAGAATTAGCTCCTAAAAAAGGAGTAGATTTAGAAATCCAAGACACAGTCTATATTGGAAAAGGAAAAAGAGACAAAATTTATAGAGTCCTTGGAAAATTAGACTTTGAAAATTTAACCGCAACAAGTAGAATAGAACTTGAATATGCAATTAAAGATATTGTAAAATCAAGAGAAGATGAATTCGTTGACTTCTTCAACACTGCGGGTCCTGTTAACACTAGATTACATAAACTAGAATTAATTCCAGGAATTGGTAAAAAATACATGTGGGAAATTATCGAAGAGCGTAAGAAAAATGAATTCGAAAGCTTTGAAGATATAAGTAATAGAGTTCCTGCTTTATCTGATCCTGTTGGAATGATTGCTAACCGTGTGAAGCAAGAATTAGATACAACAACAGTTAAAAAAGGAAAACAAAAGTACTACCTATTTACCCCTATTCCTAGAAGTGCTCAAAACAGGAATAAACGATAAAAGTGATATCTTGAATGGTGAAGGTAACGAATCTTTATCTAAAACAACAAAATCTATTCTAGCCAAATATGGAATACGATTAAATAAAAATCTTGGACAAAATTATTTAATTGATAAAAATAAACGTGATCAAATAATTAATTTTGGAGACATATCAAAAGAAGATATTGTTTTAGAGATTGGTGCTGGAATCGGTACACTTACAATAGAATTAGCTAAGAGAGCTAAAAAAGTAATAGCTATTGAACAAGATTCGAATATTTGTGAAATATTGAATCAACGTTTAAAAGAAGAAAAACTTGATAATGTAGAGCTTATTAACAAAGATGCATTAAAAATTGAATTTCCAAAATTCAATAAGATAGTATCTAATCTACCTTATCAAATATCATCACCCATTACATTTAAATTTTTAGATTATGATTTTGATTTAGCCATTTTAATGTATCAAAAAGAATTTGGCGAGAGAATGAACGGTGAAGTTGGAAGCAAAAATTATTCAAGACTTTCAGCGATGCTTTATTTTAAATGTGATGTTAAAACATTAACTGATGTTAGCTGCGAAAGTTTTATTCCAAAACCAAAAGTTGACTCCGTTGTTATAAGCCTAACACCCAAAGAATCCATGCTAGATTCAGATGATTTTAATATTTATTCTAAATTTTGTAAAGCATTATTCCAGCACAGGAATAAAAAGATTAGAAATGCCCTGATTGATTCAAGACATGTAGTTAGTAATCTGGATAAAAAAGAAATTAAAAAAAGGCTTAATGATATTAAAGATGATAAGCTAAATGATTATTTGACAAAACGAGTCATAGTATTAACTCCCGAAGAAATTTTATTTATTTCAAAAGAATTAAACCCACTTTTTAATGATTAATATGGATTTTATAATTAATACACATGAAAATGTTTATGTTCCAGCAGAAGACAGTTATTTGCTCGCTGAAAATCTGGAGATAGAGAAGGGCAAAAGCGTTTTAGAAATTGGTACAGGCAGCGGAATTGTTGCAATGTATGCTTCCAAATTAACTGATAAAGTAACTGCAACAGATATTAATTTTGATGCTATCACTCTAGCTGAATCAAATTTTAAAGCCAATGAGATTGATAATATTGAACTGCTCTTCGGAAATTTGTTTGAACCCGTGAAAGATAGAAAGTTTGATGTAATTTTATTCAATACTCCATATCTACCTACCGAAGAAGGGGAGGTTATAGACGACAATTTAAATTATGCATTTGATGGTGGATTAAATGGTAGGAAAGTTATTGATCTTTTTTTAAATGAAGTGAAAAATCATTTAAATGATGGTGGAATTGTACAGCTAATTCAGTCTTCACTTTCAGACAATGATGAAACATTAAACAAGTTAGATGAACTTGGCTTCATTGCAGAAATTGCAAAAAAAGAGCACTATTTTTTCGAAGATATAGTATTGATTAACGGATATTTAATATAATTAAAAAAGGAGAATAATTAGAATTCTCCATCAAAAACAAGTTTTGCAGGGCCTTCCATGAAAGCTCCCAATTCATCATTTTCCTCATATATTGTAAAGTTTAAGTCTCCACCAGGTAAATGAAGAAGAACATTTTCATCGAATAATCCTAATTTAAAACCAGAAATAGCTGTTGATGTTGCACCAGTACCACATGCAAGAGTAACACCAGCACCACGTTCCCATGTAATCATTTTACCTTCATTTTTGCTTATAACTTCTACAAAGTGAACATTGATTTTTTCAGGGAAAACTTCATGAGCTTCAATAGCCGGACCATATTTGTTAATATCAATTGAATCGACATCTTCAACAAAAATTATAGCATGAGGATTTCCAACGCTAATGGCAGTAACATTGAATGTAGTATCCAATACTTCAAGTTCGCCATCAATGAATTCTTCCTTATCACTAGTCATTGGTATTTTAGGAGTTTTAAATGTAGATGTACCCATATTTACTTTAAATAAAACAGGTTCATCATTTTCTATAGTTATTTCTATGGTTTTAATTCCGGCCCTAGTCTCAACAGTCATTTTTTCTTGTTTTAAGATTCCTTTTCTATAAACAAAATCACCAAAGCATCTTATACCATTACCACACATTTCGGCTTCGCTTCCATCTGGATTAAACATTCTGTATCCAATATCTGCAACATCAGACGGCACTACAAAAAGCACTCCATCTCCGCCAACACCAAAATTTCTGTGACATAGCTCTCTGCATGCTTCAGCTTTATCACTTTCAGGAATTACTTCACCTTTTGATTCATCAATAATAGGGAAGTCATTTCCTATACCATGCATTTTGGAAAATTTTAAACCTTTTAAATCGACCATAATATCAACTTATTTTAAATGATCAGGAATAATTTGTTTTTCGTATAAATCTTCAAAGGATTGTCTTTCACGTACAACTTGACATTTACCGTCAGTTACAAGAATTTCAGATGCTAAAGGTCTTGAGTTGTAATTGGAAGACATTGTAAATCCGTATGCACCTGCATTCATTATTCCTAAGATGTCACCTTCTTCAACATCAGGCATTGGTCTGTCACGTGCAAATAAATCTCCAGATTCACAGACATTACCTGCAATGTCAACTTCCTGAGTATTAGGAGCATCCATTTTACTTGCATCAACAATATGATGATATGATTCATACATTGCTGGTCTTAAAAGTGTGTGGAAACCTGCATCTACACCAATAAATTTCCTGTAGCTTTGTTTTACACTGTTAACGGTTACGAGTAAAACACTTGCATCTCCGACCAAGTATCTACCAGGTTCCAAATACATTGTAGGTGAACCCATATCATACTGTTCCAATTTTTCTTTAAATAAACCGATATTAACTTCAGCAAATTTATCCAAGTCAACAATGTTTTCTTCCGGAGTGTATGGAATACCGACACCGCCACCAAAGTCAACGAATTCAAAGTCAATTCCGGTATCCTCATGTACTTTTCCTGCAATGTCCATAGTTGATTCAACAGCCAATTTGAATGGCTCTGGGTCTAAAATACCTGAACCGATGTGTGAATGCATACCAATTGGATTGAAACCTAAGTCTTTTGCTTGTTGATAAACTTCACTAGCTTCATTATCCATTATACCAAATTTACTCATTACTCCACCAGTAATACAATGATCGTGGTGTCCTGCACCAACCATAGGATTAACCCTAAATGAAATTTTAACTCCTTCGGGGTCAATTACTTTAGCTAACCTTTTAAGTGCTGAAACGGAATCAATGTTTAAAACAGCACCTTCATCATGGACAAATTTTAATTCTTCATTTGTAATGTTATTACCTGTAAAGAGGATTCTTTGACCATCAAAGCCTAATTTTTTAGCTGTGTAAACTTCACCTGGAGAAACAGCATCAATACAACAACCTTCACTTTCCAAAATTTTCATTACTGCAAGGTTGGTATTAGCTTTACATGCATAAAATACTTTAAAATCAGGATAATATTTTGAAAATGCACTATAAAATCTGTTATAATTGTATCTTATCCTATTTTCATCAATAACATATGTTGGAGTTCCAAATTCTTCTGCAATATCGACTGCATCCGCTCCACCAATGTCTAAGTGGTTTTTTTCGTTTACTTTAATATTTAAATCCATAATATAAACTCCTAAAAAAGTTTTATTATAAGGATAATTATGTATTGGATAATATTTATAATTAGTGAAGGAAATGAATTTGCCAATGGTTAATTTGATTTAGCGAATGATATAATATTAATCATGCCTAATGTTTTTAAGGACAATAGCCGATAAAGGATTGTATTTTTTCACAATAGCACTACCGCAGACACTATTGGGAGGATATTAATTAAACCTTTAAAATATTCTTTAAAGTTGGTGTAATCAATAGGATATCCGCCAAATTCTATTTGGCATGACCTATTGTTACATCGTGTTTTAATTTTTGGATTAGCATAATCGATTAGAAATATCATCAGAAAAAACTATTGTGCTAGAACAGTAATTTTATCAGAAACCATTTCCTCCATATAATAATCCGTAATAATGTATTCCCCAGGTATTAAATTAATGTTTAATGCAACATTACCATTACCATCACTAGTACTATTGTAAAATACACCATTAATGTTAAATACTACAATTTCACCTGCAACGCAAACATTACCTGCCCCATCACAGATTTTTATAACATATGGAGCAGATGTTTTATAAATCTTTTCAAAATCGCCATGTTCAATAAAATGAGATAAAACAGTAATATTGTTTGAATGCATATCACCAGTATCTGGATTTATCGCAGTGATTATGTATTCGCCGACAGGTAAATTAATATTTAAAGTGGCAATACCATTAGAATCTGTGAATCTATTGTAAATTACACCATTTACATTAAATAAAACGCTAACATTTTTTAAAGGATTGCCTTCATTATCATAGAAAACCGCTGAATATTGAGTATCATTCCTATAAATTTTAGTCAAATCATCCCCGGAAACTGTAGACTTGATAGTTACGGATGAATTTATCACTAATTCATCGACTTTAACATTTACATCATAATATCCACTATTCAATCTAATATTCAATGAAGCAACTCCATTTTCATCAGTTATTCTTTCATAAGTGACACCATTTATTGTAATATAAACAGATTTATTTGTTATTGCTTTGTCATTGCCCCATACAGTAACATTAAACTTTTTAGGATTACCATAATACTTTACAAGATCTGGAGCAGATACATTATATGCATAGTTTAAAATAGCAAAATAATAAGTATTGTTTTTTAAGGACTCCATAGGTTTAGAATTAATAATATACTTTCCATGCCCATTGTTCAAACTGTAATTTGCCGTATATCTGTCAGAATTGAAAGATGCATTAGCATTATCAGAATTTATAAGAAATGCAAATGAATCGTCTCTAATTATATTAGAATTATCGTCGAGTATTTGAGCATATAACTCAACTGTAGAAGAATAGACATTGAATGTTTCATTATCCATGACAGTAACATTAGTGTATGATGAAATATTGCCTTTATTATAGATTACATTAGTTAACGTATTATTGCAGAGATATAGATTATGCTGGTTTAATATAAAATAATCACCACCATTATTTAATTCCAAGTTATTGATTAAATAAACAGAACTGTTTTTAGCATCATTGCCAGCAACAAAAATTGAGTTGTTTCCTGAGAAAATAGAATTTGAAATATTTAAACTCAAGTTATTTATGCCTGCCACATAAACGGCACCCCCATCATCATGATAATTAACATTTAAAAAAGTAATATTATCTAAAGTAACGTTAGAATTATTAATGTAAAACACTCTGGAGAGGTTTTTTGCATCAAGACCATGTCCATTACCATTAATGGTTATTGGCCTTGAAATTGGAATTCCATCAACAAAAGCAGAATCATATTTATCATCAAATACAAAATCATAAGATAAGTTTAATTCATATTTTGCAGATTCAATTTTATAGTTTAGGAAAGAAAATGATTTCAATTCATTTTCATCAACAGTTAAATTATTAAAATCGATGTTAGGGCTGCATCCATATCTGAAGAATATTGCACCTGTTGCATTTTGATTTAAAACCGCATTAATTTCCATTTTCGTCTCAGCAATAGGCACTAAATTCTCATTATTATCATTAATATATCCTTGTAAACCTGCCCAAACCTCAGCACCTTTTGAATTTTCACAGAACCACTTTGTAGTCTCACTGAGCCAAGGAATATCCTTATATAAAGAACCAAGATAAGTCATTGGTAAAACCGCATCAACACTGCTTGTAAGAGCGGAATAATTACAGCCAAACCAGTCCGCAAGATGTTCTGGCACGGCACATACAGCAGCAGATATTGTTAAATTTGGATTTATTTCATGAATTGCAGTATTCGCTTGTGTTACAAATAGGGATAGAGCTTCCATTCCTCCAGGATTATCAATAGCACGGTCATATTCATCTGATCCAGAAAAATCTGGTGATCCTGAAAATCTTAAATAATCATAATGAATTCCACTGAGTCCTTTAGTTTGAGAATAAAATTTGAGTTCTTCAATTTTTTCATTAAAATATTCTTGATTTATAACTCCATTATCAATAGGTTTAACCCATTCCCCTTCCCAGAAGATTTGAGTCCATATATGAGTATGAATTCCAAAATCATTAGCTTCGGCTATAAATTTTTCAACACCAGTCATATTATAAAGAGTATATGCATAAAAATTTAAGAAAATGTCAGTGACACCTTTTTTAGATAAATCCCCCAAATCTAACTCTTTCATATCTCTACCAAACACCCAATACCCATAATGATTATCTGAAGTTTCATTTGATTCAGATTGCAAATTTTCACTTATTACATTATTGTCCTGTTCTAAAACATCTACAGATTCAGAAATCATTGCTAAACAAATTTTTATCAATACCATTAGTACTTATAACATTTTCATTTTCTACCTCTTGGAAATCCAATAAAGTCTCCTTCGTAACATTTTCCTCAGCACTGACTGAAGCAATGCACACAAATAAAAAAAATATTGAAATACCAATAATAACTTTTTTATCAATCATAATTTTAACCACCAAATTAGTATTTGTCAGAATATACATTTACTGAAACTACCTGTAAAAACTATATAATATTATTAACTTCAAACAATTAAATATTATCCATAACAGAATTTATCTAACAGTTTAATAATGTCAAAAAATGTGATATCATGGAAAAACCCTACGGATTAACAATGAGAAGTGTTGTAAAAAACAAAGAAGACAAAATTTTAGTACTTAGAAGACATCCCAAATCAAAAACAAATCCCCATAAATGGGAATTGCCCGGCGGAAAAATGGAAAAAGGAGAACTTTTTGACGAAGCATTAATTCGTGAAGTGAAAGAGGAAACCAATTTGGATGTAAAAGTTGGAGACTTCTGTGAAGCTGTACAGGATGATTATCCGCACAAAAGAACCGTACAATTGATAATGTATTCAAAAAACATTACCGGCGAAGTGGAAATAAGTGATGAGCATGATGACTGGATGTGGGCCAGCATAGATGAAATAAAATCACTTGATATAACATCATCACTTGAAAAAATAATTGAAAAAAGAAATGGCGAAATTTAAGAATTATTTTTAAAAAATATTGTGGAAAATGCAAAGATACTATCTAAAACTGTCAATGCAATCAATACAATAAGTAAAATGTTTATATCATACAATTGAAGGATAATACCCCCAAGAAAATTAGCAAAAATTAATCCAATTGTTACTGTTGCTCCTAAAAAAGCCTGTCCTTCATATTGATCTTCATCATCGATTATTTCAGTTG